>SHXO01000025.1 GCA_009693245.1 Betaproteobacteria bacterium
AATCCGTGTGCAGTTGGGTAAGTTTGATACAAAGCCAGTGAAGAGGCTCGCAAAACGCCTTGAAAGGCGAGAAATAACCCGACTGAAGGTCACCTGGCCGAGAATGAAACTCATTTCGCTAACGCGGTAAGAGATCCGTCGTAGAAAAGGGATTATTAGAGGTGCCCTTAAGTCTCGCCAACGGCGGCGAAAACAAAACCGGATGCGAGGTGGTGTGGATCTCGCCGGAGGACAAGCTCTACTGTTTCGTGAATGAAACGGCGAAGAACGAGTTGGTCAAGGATGCCACGCGCAACATTCGAAAGGCCAAGGCCTTCTGGGAGGATCCTGCTTTCTGGGAGAAACTCAAGAAGGAAGAGGAATCCTAGGCCCGCGCCCAGCGTTTACGACGCGTTGAACGCTCGCCCGGTGGCTTGACGGACGGCAAGGGCAATGCGGTTTGATACTTCACCTGCTTCAGCGCGAAACTCGACTTGATATTTCCCACGCCAGGCACCTTCGATAGAAAGGCGAGGATGAAGCGCTCCAAGGCCTGCAAATCTGGCACCACGACGCGCAGCAAATAATCCGCATCGCCCGTCATCAGATAGCACTCCATCACCTCGGGCCGGTCGCGGATGGCGGATTCGAACTTCTCCAGACTTGCCTCGATCTGCTTCTCCAAGGTCACTTGAATGAACACGCTCACCTTCAATCCGACCTTGATGGGGTCCAGCAGCGAAACGTGCCGGTGAATATATCCCGCCTCTTCAAGCGCTCGCACGCGCGCGAGACAAGGCGATGGCGAGAGGCCCACGGCATGCGCCAAGTCCACGTTGGACAACCGGGCGTCGTTTTGCAGCAACCCAAGGATTTTCCAGTCTGTCGTATCGGGCTCGTCTTTCGGCATAAAGTACCTTTAACTTCCAAAATTGAAGCATTCTATGCCGAATATTTGCCTTAACGCTACAGTTAACAAAACCACGTTTCGTGCCGAAAAGAGTACGATCCGCCGCTGAAAAATATCCCCAACCGCCCTAAATCCAAGCGCGTTAACCATGACCGATTTGTCGCAACCCTCCAAGTTCAACGAACTCGCCCATGCCGGTTTCTGGCGCGTGTTGCCGAAGGATACCGACCCCACCGAAACCAAGGAGTGGCTCGACGCCCTCACCGCGGTCCTGGAGGAAGTGGGACCGGAGCGCGCGACCTATCTGCTGCGCAAGCTTCTGGATCACGCACGTGCCAAGCGCGTACCGTTGCCGCCGGTACTCAACACGCCTTACTGCAACACCATTTCGCTGGCCGAGCAACCGCAATTTCCCGGCAATCTGGAAGTCGAGGCACGGCTTAGCGCGCTCGTGCGCTGGAACGCCCTTGCTATGGTGGTGCGCGCCAACCGCGACAATCCCGAACTGGGCGGGCACATCGCCACTTACTCGTCGGCGGCGGACCTCTTCGATGTCGGGTTCAATCACTTTTTCCGCGCGGGCCAAGAGGGCGACGTGGTGTTTTTTCAGCCCCACTCCGCCCCCGGCGTGTATGCGCGCGCCTACTTGGAAGGCAGGTTGAGCGAAGAGCAACTCGCCAATTACCGCAGAGAAACCGCCGGCAAGGGATTGTCGTCCTATTGCCACCCGTGGCTGATGCCAAGCTTCTGGCAATTCCCCACGGGCTCCATGGGACTTGGTCCCATCACCGCCATCTACCAAGCGCGCTTCATGCGTTATCTCGAAGACCGGGGCGTGCTCAAAACAACCGGGCGCAAGGTGTGGTGCTTCCCAGGCGATGGCGAGATGGACGAACCCGAGTCCATCGCTGGCTTGGCCGTGGCCGCGCGCGAAGGCCTGGACAATTTGATCTTCGTGGTCAACTGCAATCTGCAACGCCTGGACGGCCCCGTGCGGGGCAACGGCTCCATCATCCAGGAACTCGAAGGCCTCTTCGCCGGTGCCGGCTGGAACGTGATCAAGTTGATGTGGGGCTCGGATTGGGATTCCTTGTTCTTGCGCGACACCGAGGGCATCCTCCTCAAGCGCTTGCACGAAACCGTGGACGGCGAGTTTCAAAAATACGCCGCCACCGACGGCCAATTCAACCGCGAGCACTTCTTCAACAAGTACCCGGAATTGCAAGCGCTCGTGGCGCATCTCTCCAACGAGGATATCGACCGTCTCAAGCGCGGAGGCCACGACTCCGTCAAGATCTACGCCGCGTACCACGCCGCCATGGCGCATGCCGGGCGCCCCACGGTGATCCTGGCGCAGACCAAGAAGGGCTACGGCATGGGGCATTGGGGCCAGGGCAAGATGACCACGCACCAGCAAAAGAAGTTGGATGATGAAGCGTTACGCGCCTTCAGGGACCGCTTCTCGGTGCCCATTTCCGATGAGGATGTGAGCGCGCTGCGCTTCTTCAAACCCGCCGGGGACAGCGCCGAGATGAAGTATATGCACGCCCGCCGCCAGGCACTCGGTGGCTACATGCCCGAGCGCAAGGGCAAGGCGGAGAGTTTCAGCGTGCCCGCCCTCGCCTCCTTCGCGAAGTTGCTGGAGGGCACCGGCGAGCGTGACCAGTCCACCACCATGGTTTTCGTGCAGATGCTGTCGCAAATTCTGCGCGACAAGAATTTTGGAAAGCACATCGTCCCCATCGTCGCGGACGAGGCGCGCACCTTCGGCATGCAGTCGCTGTTCCGCCAAGTCGCGATCTACTCGCCCTTCGGACAGCTCTACGAACCGGAAGACCGCGACGAATTGCTCTACTACAAGGAGGCGAAGGACGGCCAGATTCTGGAGGAAGGCATCACGGAAGCGGGCGCCATATCCTCTTGGATCGCCGCGGCCACTAGCTATAGCACGCACGGCGTCCCCATGCTGCCCTTCTACATCTTCTATTCGTGCTTCGGCTTTCAGCGCATTGGCGACCTGATATGGTCGGCGGCCGATTCGCGCGCGCGCGGCTTCTTGCTGGGCGCGACCGCGGGACGCACCACGCTCTCTGGCGAAGGTCTCCAGCACGAAGATGGTTCCAGTCACCTGTTATTTTCCACAGTTCCAAATTGCGTGGCCTACGACCCCAGTTTCGGCTACGAAGTCGCGACCATCATCCAGGACGGAATGCGCCGCATGTTGGAGGCACAGGAAGACGTGTTCTATTACGTGACGGTGATGAACGAGAATTACGTTCATCCCACCATGCCGGAAGGGGCGCGAGAAGGTATTCTGCGGGGAATGTATTGCGTGCGCGAGGCGCGAGGCGCGAGGCGCGAGGCGTCCGTGCAGTTGCTGGGATCGGGGACGATACTGCGCGAGGTATTGGCGGCGGCCGAGTTGCTGGAAAAAGACTGGAACGTACCGGCCAGTGTGTGGAGCGTGACGAGCTTCACCGAATTGCGCCGCGACGGCTTGGCCGCGGAGCGCTGGAACCGGCTGCACCCGGGCGAGAAATCACGCGAGACATGGGTCGAACAGTGCCTAGACAAAACCATCGGCCCGGTCATCGCCTCCACGGATTACATGCGCACCGTGCCAGATCTCATTCGTACCTGGGTGCCGCGCCGCTATGTCACCTTGGGCACCGATGGCTTCGGCCGCAGCGATTCACGCGCCGCGCTACGCAATTTCTTCGAGGTGGACCGGCATCACGTCGTGACCGCCGCGCTCGATGCACTGGCCGGCGAGGGCAGCGCGGATCGCAAGCTCGTGAAGCAGGCCATCGAAAAGTACGCGCTGAACACCGAGGCGCCCAACCCCTGGGATGTGTGACCGCCCTGGCATCATGGGTTACTTGTTATGATGCTCGCGCTTCGCTGGTACCCACTTATAAAGGAGAACACATGAAGGTCATTCTGGCATCCCTCGGGATGGTGGTAGCGTTGTCCGCAACGAGCAGTGTCTTCGCGCAGGCCAAGCCCGAGGACGCCATCAAGTATCGAAAATCGGTGTATGCCATCATGGGCTGGAACTTTGGGCCCCTCGCCGCCATGGCGAAGGGCGACAAACCCTACGACAAGGACGAGGCCATTCGCCGCGCGGCGAATATCGCGTTCGTGAGCAGGCTGCCCTTGGAGGGCTTCATCCCCGGCTCGGAGTCCGGCGACACCAAGGCCAAGCCCGAGATCTGGCAAAACATGGACGACTTCAAGGCGAAGCTGGAGAAGATGCAGCAAGAAACCGCCAAGCTGGCGGAGGTCGCGAAGGCTGGCGACTTCAACGCCCTAAAAGCGCAGTTGGGGGAAACGGGCAAAGCTTGTAAGGCGTGCCACGACAACTATCGCAACAAATAAGCGCCGAAGGCGGGGCGGCCACGGTTCCGCCGCTGGCCGATTCAGCGCACCAAAAAATACACGGCGGCCACGCAGGCGGCCAATAGGATGGCCGCCTGCGGCAGCAGCCCGCCTGCGTGCTCCGTGGAGGCCGAATTGTCCGCCACCTGCTTACGTCCGGTGATCATCGGCGCAATCAAATTGTCGCGCTTGGCGATGAGGTAATAGAGCACGGCGCCGGTATGAAGAACGATGAGCGCCAGGAGCACGCTGGAGTTCGCGTGATGAATTCTGGTGATGGCATCGCTGGCGTCCTTGGAAATCCACTTCACCAGCGGCCCCTCCATCATGATATCGTCGTTGGAGAACAGACCGGTGCCCGCTTGCACCAGCAGGCACGCCAGCATCGCCAGGACAGACCACGCGCCCAGCGGGTTATGCCCCACGAAGGCGAGCGGCCTGGCGGCACGCAGGGATAGGAAATACCGCCACAGGGCTCCGGGGCCGCGCACGAAGTTGGCAAAGCGTGCATGGTGAGAACCGAAAAATCCCCACAAGATTCGAAACAGCACCAAAGTCAGAATGGCAAGTCCGCTCGACTCGTGGATTTCCATGGCGTTGCCGCCTATCTGAGCACAAGTCCACGAGGTGATGACCAATACCACCAGCAACCAGTGGAACAGCCGCAAGGCCAAGTCCCATACGAGAACGGTGGGAGACTTCGCGCTTCCCTTCCCTTGTTCCGCACTCACGGGTACGTCAAGTCTCCGTGACGATCACCGGTTTCTCGGTGGCGGCGTAGAACACCGAATCCTCCAGCGCAACCAAATCGTGCTCCTCGCCTTGGTCGGTAAATAAATAATCGCCCGCGCCCAAAGTGTGTCCGCCAATCCTGATCTTGCCGGATATCACCAGAACATCTTCGGGGGCTTGATGAAGATGGCGCTTGGCTTGGGCACCTTTCTTCAGGCGCACCAATTGAATCCGGCCTTCCTCGGGACTCATGCGCAAAATGGTGCGCTCGGCACCGTCGTACCAGGCGGGAATCAATTGCATGCTCTGCGCGCTTTTCGTAAACATAGTAGCTCCTCAAATCGATCCGCTTGGTTCGGTCACGGCCATGGCCACAACCTTGGCCTGCATTGTACTCATGGGTGGCGCATTCGCCCTGTTCACGCTTAGCATTGTGCGAAGCAGCATGCTAATTCGTGGAGTTTTTTTCTCGATCGATTCTCCGACTATTGACACCGCTATGCCATCAGCCTACGCTCACCGGGCCTGAGTATTTCAAGCGCGGCAAGCGCGAGCACAGGTCTGTAGCATTCGCATAGTGTCATTCGTAATTACATTAATTAATCAGGAGGAGTCGTTAAAACATGGAATACAACATCCTTCAGCACTTCAAGGGCCTTGAGCACATGCCCATGGATCCCTTCAATGGAGATGAGGTGGGCACCTCCATGTTCCTCGCCGGGAACATGGGACCCAAGATCTCCGACAAGATGGACGATTACGCGAAGAAAGCGGGCATGTCTCGCCGCAACTTCCTGAAGTCTTCCGTCGGCTTCACGGCAGCCATGGCGGCAGCCAACGAAGTCACCGGCATGAAGTTTTTCGAAGTAGGCGAGGCCGAAGCCGCTGACGCCGACGCCAAGATCGAGGCCACCCAGGTTGCGCGCGCCAGCAGCGATTTCATCGTCGACGTGCACACCCACGTTTGCACCCGCCCAGGGCACTATGTGGAAGGGGTGAACGCAAGCACGCGCGGCATGTGGTTCGTGCAGTTGCTGGACGATCTAGGCAAGGCCTTCGGCATGAAGAACGGCACGAAGGACATGAACGTGGAGAACTACGGCAAGATGATCCTGAAGGAAAGCGACACCACCTTCGGTATCTTCAACCCCTTCGGCTTCCGCGAGGATTATGGCAACCAGGACATGATCCCCATCGATTACCAGGTCAAGGTACGCGATGCATGGCCCGAGTCCACAATGATGCTGGCGGGCGGCCTAACCCCCAACCATGGCCTGAGCGTGACGCTGGACCGCCTACGGATGTACGCCGAGCAGTACAAGGTTTCGGGCCTCAAGCTCTACACCTTCGACTCCACGAAGAAGAAAGGCTGGTGGTTCGACGACGAGAAACTCGCCTACCCCATGTGGGAAGAGTGCCGCAAGCTGGGCATCAAGAACATCGGCTGCCACAAGGGCATTCCGTTCGGCCAGTTCTATGCGCGTTACGCCCACTGCGAGGACTTCGACGCCACGGCGGACGACTTCCTGGACTTGAACTTCATCGCCTACCACTCCGCGTGGCCGTATCACGCGGAACTGGGCGCCATGAAGGGCTTCAAGCCGCAGCGTAAGAACCTGTACTGCGAAGTGGGCTCCACCTTCGCCGCGACGGTGTCAAGCCGTCCGCTGGAGTGCGCCCACGTCATCGGCAGCCTCTTACGCGATCTGGGTCCGGACTATGTGTTATGGGGTACCGACTCGCTGCTCTGGGGCAACCCGCAATGGCAGATCGAAGCCTTCCGCAAGTTCCAGATTCCCGATCAGTTGGTCGAGGGCCACGGCTATCCCAAGATCACGCCCGAGATCCGCCGCAAAGTCTTCGGCGAAAACGCGGCGCGCATCTGGAATATCGATAAGACCAAGGCCATGTCGGCCAAAGCGGAAATCATGAAAACCGCCTTCGCCTAACCAAGGGCGTGATTCTGGTAGGATCGAGGGCCGGTTCCGCGTGGGGCCGGCCCTTTTACGTTGTGGAGGACAACCCAAATGCCTTTTTATGAATATGCCTGTGATCCGTGCCTCACCATCTTCAAGGTCCGGCACGGCATCAACGACGCGCGTCCCGAAACATGCCCGCAATGCAATAGTGGGCTGCGCAAGGTCATGAGCGCGCCGAACCTGAACACCAAGAATTTCAGCAGCCCCACGGAAGCGAAGTACGCCAAGCTCTCGGAAAGCGACGAGATCAAGAAGGAAGCCGCTCTTCAGAAGGTCTACCAGACCATCTGGATTCCTGAAGAAGTAAAGCACAGCCCCTGGGAAGAACACGATCACTGACGCGAGTGCCCCGATGAACCGGCAAGGATTTGTTTTCGCGTTGGTCTGTTCGGCGGCCTCTCTGGCCATAGGTAATACCGAATCGCTGGACCCTGCCGCTTTATCGGCAGGTAGCTTCACCACCCCGGAAGCCGGCCCCAACGCCTTCGATCTGCCCGTGTCCATGCTGGATAAAGAGCAGATGACCGCCTTTGCCATGGGCAAGGAGCAATTCCACGAGCAATGGGTCGTGGCACCGGAGAACGGAGTGTGGGGCTTAGGCCCGACCTTCAACGAAGACCGCTGCTCCCATTGCCACGAAAACAACGGCCGCGCGGGCGCCACCGAGCACGGCAAGACCGCCGAGCGCGGAGTGCTCGTGCGCCTGAGCATTCCTGGTGCGGATAAGAACGGCGGCCCCCTCCCCCACCCCGTCTATGGCGACCAGCTACAGAACCGCGGCGTACCCGGCCGGGTTCCGGAAGAAGGGCAGGCGGTCATCACCTACGATGCCAAGGAAGTGGCATTACCCGGTGGCGAAAAAGTCACCCTACGCGTTCCAAAGGTGCGGTTCACCCAATTGCAATTCGGCGATTTGGGCAAGGACACCCTGTATTCCGTGCGCACCGCTCAGGCCATGGTGGGCATTGGGCTCCTGGAAGCCGTGCCCGAAAAGACGATCCTTGCGCTGGCGAAAACGCAGGAGCCCCACGGCATGGCAGGAAAGCCCAATTACGTCTGGGACGTTGAGAACGAACTCACCGTGCTGGGACGCTTCGGCTGGAAGGCCAACCAGCCTAACATCCGCCAGCAGACCGCGGCGGCGTTCTTCGGCGATGTCGGTGCCACCACCTACCTGTTCCCCGAGGAGAATTGCCCGCCCCTTCAGAAGGCTTGTCTAGAACTGCCTTCGGCATCCAAATGCGGCGGCCAAGGTGGCTGTACGGGCAACCAGTTCCGCCCGGAAGTGGTACCCAGCAGGCTCTCCAACATCACGCTCTATCTGCAAACCCTGGCCGTGCCAGCCCGCCGCAACATCAACGACCCAGCCGTGAAGCAAGGCGAAGCCCTGTTCGCGCAAGCGCAATGCAGCGTGTGCCACGTTTCCGAGTTGAAGACCGATGCGAAGCCCGCCATTCGCGCCGCCGCCAACCAGGTGATCCATCCGTACACCGATCTGCTGCTGCACGACATGGGCGAGGAACTCGCCGACGGCCGCCCCGACTTCAAGGCCAGCGGCCGCGAATGGCGCACGGCCCCGCTATGGGGTGTGGGCTTGTTGCGTACGGTGAACGGGCACAGTGATCTGTTGCACGACGGCCGCGCACGGAACGTGACCGAGGCCATCCTCTGGCATGGCGGGCAAGCGGAAGAATCTCGCGAAACGTTCAAGCGGTTTTCCAGGGCGGAGCGGGAGGCGCTGGTCAAGTTTGTCGAGTCTCTCTGAGGTGCCGCTTGGTGCCAGCTTCCCAGCCAGATCCAATCTCCATCAAGGGTCTTCACCACTTCGCTTGGCGCTGTAGAGACGCGGAGGAAACCCGCCACTTTTACGAAGACCTGCTCGGCCTTCCTCTGGCTCACGTCATCAAGTCCGAAGTCGTGCCCTCGACGGGCGAACGCTGCCCATACGTCCACATCTTCTTCCGCATGGGCGACGGTTCCTGCATCGCCTTCTTCGATCTGGGCGACCGCACGGCCGCCGAACCTTCGCCCAACACACCCGCCTGGGTCAACCACATCGCCCTCGAACTGGGTTCGGTCGCGGAAGTGGAAGCCGCCAAGAAGCGCCTCAAGCAAGCAGGGGTGGCGGTCATTGGCATCACGGACCATCACATCATCCAGTCCATCTACTTCTTCGATCCCAATGGCCTGCGCGTGGAACTCACGGCGCGCAGCGTGCCGCAAAGTTATATGGACGAAGCCGAGAAGCGCGCTCGCGCCGAACTCGATGCCTGGACGCAAAGCCGGCGTCCGCCAATGGGCGTCCCAGTAAGCTTCGCGGACCTGGAGATCGCCTTCTCCTGGGTCAGCTTCGGACAACCGATGGAAAACTCCGCCTACATATCCCGCCTGACCGGAAAAATCCACTGGGTCTCCGAAATCGCGGACAGCGACGATCCCATCCCAGACGATATAGACGACGGGACCCTCTACATCGCGGTCCCCCACAAGAACGATCTGAATCTCGGCAATAATCTCGCCCTCGAATTCGCGGCGGAACAACTGCCCGGCTCCTACGACGAGGTGTGCGACTACTTCCGCAAGCGCGGTGCGTACGCGCGCTTCAAGGACCTACTCGAACGCGAAGACCGCCTGGAAGCTTGGTACGCCTACGAAGCAAAGGAGAGCGAGCGCGCCCTCCGAGAATGGTGCGCCGAAAGCGAAATCTGGCTTCAAGGATAGCCCACCTATAAAGTATAGATCTGACCCTATTGTAGAACTATTGTAGAAAAAGGGTCAGATCTATACTTTATACCTTGTAAGCAGGGTTGCGACCCGTTTTGCGGCGCGGTCCACGTTCTTCTCCACGTCGCTCTCCCAAAGACGGATCACTTTCCAGCCGAGGGAGCGCAGTTCTTGGTTGACCTCGGCGTCGCGCTCGGCCCGGCGTAAGAATTTGGGGATCCAGTATGCCAGCTGTGAGGGCTTGAAGTAGCGCTTCAGTGCCGCCAGGCCTTGCTCGCGTAGCAGCCGTGCGTGCCAGTAGTCACCGTCCACGAACGCCGCAACGCGCTGCCGGACGAACACTAGATCCTGGCGGCCGGGAAGCTTTTGTACGTATCTTCGATAGCGAAACCCTAGCCGGTGCAACGCACGGCCAAGATCGCCCTCCACGGCATTACATTCCGAGCGTATCGCGGACATGTTGCGCGCAATTTCAGCGCGCGGCTTTGGGCGGTAAGGCGTTGCCCGCCTAGCCGAAGTCACGCCGGAGTGGAAAACTAGACTGAAGCACGTGTTGGAGCCAATCCATGAATAGCCCGTGCAATCGCGTTGCCGACCGCGGCGGCCACGGGTGGCGGAAAAGCATTCCCTACCTGGCGGTAGGCTGCGGTCTTCTTGCCGCAGAACACCCAGTCATCGGGAAAACCCTGTATGCGTGCCGCCATTCGAACGGTCAGCCGGGGAATGCCGTCAACCGGATAGTCCGCGGGCGGCGCCACATCCGCAACGCCCCAGCCATCGACACCGAGATCCATCCACGCCTTGCGTGCCCGCGTGGGCCCCAGGTCCGGGCCGCCGTGAAGTTTGTATCCTCCCACCAGAGTCGGGGCAACGCCCCGCGCTTTGTTCGCCCAGGCATGCGCTCCTGGCCAATCCCTCGAGGACATCAAATCCACAAGGGTATCGCCGACGGAAGGAGGCTCTCCCACTGTGGTAGGCCACGCGAAACGCGATGCCGCCCGTGCGCGCAACCCAACGAGAATAAACCGTGGCCTGAGCTGGGGCACACCAAAGTCGCGCGCGTTCAAGACCCGCGAGAACACGCTATAACCCAACGCCTGCAATTTTTCGGACAGATGCCGCCGGTATTCCGCGAAGCGCGCGCCCGCAAGACCAGGAACATTCTCCAGCATCACCGCCTTCGGCCGCGCTTCCGAGACCAAGCGCAATGCCGTGGGGAAGAGATCCCTGCTGTCATCGGCTCCGCGCTGCTTTCCAGCAACGGAGAACGGCGGGCAAGGGACTCCCGCGGCAAGCAATGCCACGCCGGAATAGGCTCGCCCCGATAGCTCGCGAACGTCTTGGTTGATCACGTTCCAGCCTGGTCGGTTCTCTCGCAGCGTTGCGCATGCGGCGGCATCGGTCTCGACGGCGGCGGCGTGCGCAAAACCTGCCGCCTCGAGACCAAGGGCCTGGCCGCCCGCACCCGTGCAAAATTCAAATGACGAGAGCGAAGTATTCGTGGAGGCAGAAGCGGTGGCTCGCATGTTTGACATTCTACAAGGCCAAGCGATGCCGGCCCTTACATCCCCGCGCTGCGCACTATACTGTGCCATCGCATTGTCATCTCGCCCTTTCACGTAAGCGCTCCGCCAACGCCCATGAAAATAACGTCCATCGAAACGATCTTGGTATGCATCCCCTTTCTACCCACCGACGGCGATACCGGCTTTGGCGGTAAGACCTGGTCCACCGTGGACACTCTGCTCGTCAAGGTAGAAACGGATGAGGGCATCACGGGCTGGGGCGAAGCCTTCGGGTACAACGTCATTCCCGCCACGAAGGCGGCGCTGGATCGGATAATCGCACCACTGCTCATCGGGCGCGATGCCACGGCCGGCGGACCCTTGATGGCGGAGATGCTGCAGAAGCTGCATCTGTTCGGCCGCGGCGGCCCGGTGATATTCGGCTTGTCGGGGATCGACATCGCGCTTTGGGACATCGCGGGCAAGCGGGCGAAGCTCCCGGTTAACCAACTTCTCGGCGGCGCCGCGCACGCTTCCCTACCGTGCTACGCGAGCCTCATGCCCTATCACGACTCCAAAAAGGTGGCTGCCGCGACGACCCGCGCCGTCAAACTCGGATACGAGTACGTGAAGCTGCACGAGATCGCGGTGCCCGAGGTGCGCACCGCCCGGCAGGCGGCAGGCCCTGGCACCAAACTGATGGTGGACACCAACTGTCCTTGGACACAGGGCGAAGCCGTAAACATGGCAAACCAATTCCGCGAATACGATCTGCATTGGCTGGAAGAGCCGGTGTGGCCACCGGAGAACTACGCCGCGCTCTCGCATGTACGCAGAACCTGCGGGATTCCCATCTCCGCGGGCGAGAACTGCCCCACCGTAATGAGCTTCCGGCACATGTTCGAAGCGGGCTCGGTAGACATCGCCCAACCGAGCCCGACGAAGATCGGGGGCATCACGGAGTTGCGCCAAGTGGCGGCCGTGGCGGCGGTGCACAACGTGCAGGTAATTCCCCATACGCCGTACTTCGGCCCGGGCTACTTGGCGGGATTGCATCTGAGTTCCACCTTTCGCACCGTGACTCCCGTGGAGTGGCTCTTCGTGGACATGGAGACCACGCTCTACGGCGGTGCCATCGTGCCAAAGCAAGGAAAGATTTCGATTCCCACGGGACCGGGCCTGGGGTTCGACCCCGATCCCGGCGTGATCGCGCGCTTTCGAAAAGACTAACTCGCCCAAGGTAGCCCGCCCATGAACGCCGGAGCGCTGGATGGCGTGCGAGTGGTGGACCTATCGCGCTTCATCGCCGGGCCTTACTGCGCCATGCTCCTGGGCGACATGGGGGCGGATGTCGTCAAGGTGGAACCGCCCGGGCGCGGCGAGAACAGCCGCTCCTTCGCGCCCTTCATCGAAGGCGAAAGTCTGTACACCATGGTCTTCAACCGCAACAAGCGCAGTCTCACGCTGGATCTGCGCTCGGAGGGGGGAAAGGAAGTCCTGAAAAAGTTGCTCGGCCAGGCCGACGTGCTCGTCGAAAATTTCGTCCCCGGCACCATCGAGAAGATGGGGTTTGACGAAGCCACGCTCAAGAGCATCAATCCACGGCTCATCGTGACCCGCATCTCCGGCTTTGGACAAAGCGGGCCTTTGTCGCGCAAGCCGTGCTTCGATGTGATCGCCCAGGCCATGAGCGGCATCATGGACATTACCGGCGAGCCCGATGGCCGCCCGACCATGGCCGGCACGTACATCGTGGACTACTCGACCGGCATGTACGCCACAATCGGCACCCTGGGCGCGCTGCAAGCGCGCCAGCGCACGGGCTTGGGCCAAGTGGTTGGCGTGGCACTGCTCGATGCCGCCATGTCCATGTTAATGACCGCCATCCCCGAACAACTCTTACTTGGACGTACGATGGAAAGACGCGGTAATCGCGACCGCTATGGCGCGCCCGCCAACACTTTCCCCACCAGCGATGGCGCCTGGGTACATCTGGCGACCACGGGCGAGCCCATGTTTCAGGCACTGATGGCGGCCATGGGCCATCCGGAGTTGGCCAACGACCCTCGCTTCAAGGACAACACCTCGCGCATGCGGCACGCCGCCGAACTGGAACAACATATCGCCGACTGGACACGCACCCTGACCGCGCAACAACTCCTGGACCAACTCCAGGCCCTGGGCGTGCCCTCCGCCAAGGTGGCGCGCGTTTCCGATCTCGTCGGTAACCCTCACCTCGCCCATCGCGGACAGATTCTCAACATGGAACACCCCAAGGCCGGCACCGTGCCCATGCAAGGTTTTTCCGTCCACTTCGGCGATTCGCCCATGCAGCTTCGCCATCCTTCGCCCATGCTGGGCGAGCATACGAGCGAGATTCTCACGCAATGGCTTGCAATGAATTCCAGCGAAATCGCCGAGTTGCGCACGCACGGCACCATCTGAAAAGCCGGGAAAGGAAAATCTCCTCTGTGTACTCCGCGCCGAAACGCTTTTACAAAGACCCACCTCCATGACATTGAAGAATCTTCTCATCGCTAACCGAGGCGAGATCGCCATCCGCATCGCTCGTAGCGCCGCGGCACTGGGCATTCTCTCCCATGCCGTCTTCTCGGAGGACGACGATCACGGCGGCCACGCCAAGAAAGCGGACGAGTCCCATGCACTGGCCGGTCAGGGCCCGGCTGCCTACCTGGACGCCGCCCAGATCATTCGAGTGGCGATGAATAACCAGTGCGATGCCATTCACCCCGGCTACGGATTCCTGAGCGAGAACGCGCGGTTCGCGCGGCAATGCCACGAGGCAGGACTCCTTTTCGTGGGGCCGTCACCCGAGGTGTTGGCCCTCCTGGGCGACAAGGGCCAGGCGCGAAGGCTGGCCATTCAGTGCGGCGTGCCCGTCCTGCCCGGAACGGATGGCAACACCTCGCTCGCGCAAGCCCGCGAGTTCTTTCATTCGCTGGGTAACAATCCAGCCATAATGATCAAAGCCATCGCGGGCGGCGGCGGGCGAGGCATGCGGCCAGTGCACAGTGAGGCGGATCTCGATTCGGCTTTCGCGCGCTGCCAGTCCGAGGCGCTAAAAGCCTTTGGCAAGGGCGATGTGTACGTGGAAAGACTTCTTCCAAGGGCCCGTCACATCGAGGTGCAGATCGTTGGGGACGGCACCGGCGAAGTCGCGCACCTGTGGGAGCGCGAATGCAGCCTACAGCGCAACCGGCAGAAGCTGGTGGAGATCGCGCCCGCGCCCAGGCTTGCGTCCGCGCTGCGCGACCGGCTGATAGAGGCGGCACTTCTCATGGCGCGCCGCATCCAACTGCGCAGCTTGGCCACGTTCGAGTTCCTTGTGGAGCAAGAAACCACGCAGGCCTCCGAGTTCGTATTCATCGAGGCCAACCCGCGCCTGCAAGTGGAGCACACGGTCACCGAAGAAGTGACCGGTACTGACCTCGTGCGCGTGCAGTTGGCAATCGCCGGGGGCCACACCTTGCGGCAACTGGGGTTGCTCGCGGCGCCCTCCCCGCGCGGCATGGCGATGCAGGTCCGGGTCAACTCGGAAACCCTGTCCGCCGATGGAATGGTGCGTCCCGCGAGCGGCGTACTGGAAGCCTTCGATCTACCCGCGGGGCCCGGCGTGCGCGTCGACACGTGCGGGTACACGGGCTTCCGGAGCAATGCACGCTTCGACTCTCTTTTGGCGAAAGTCATTGTGCATGCCACGGATTTGAACTCCGTCGTTGCCAAGGCACAGCGCGCGCTGGCGGAGTTTCGCATCTTGGGGATTTCCAGCAACCGCGAGTTTCTGCTCAACTTGCTTGCAAATCCTGATGTCGCCAGCGGGCAGTGGTACACGGCATTCATCGAGGATAACCTGGCCTCGCTCTGCGCGCCCAACTCCCATCCGCGCCGCTACGCGGAAGCGCAAGCTGCAAGTCCTAGCGCGAGAAAGGTGGATCCCGCCGATCCGCTTGCGATCTTGGCTCATGGCCAGCGAAGTACCACCTCGGCGCCAAGCGGCGTGCCAATACCCGGTGGCACCCAAGCGATCGCCGCCCCCATTAGCGGAACCATCGTGAGCATCGATGTAGGCGCGGGAGACTCCGTGCGCCGCGGGCAACAGGTGGCCGTCATTGAATCCATGAAAATGGAGCATGTGGTCGTATCCGGCGTGGCGGGTGCCGTACGCGAGATTCGAGCGGAGAAAGGCGACACCTTGATGGAAGGCAGCGCCCTCATGATCGTGGATGCCACGGATGCGCGGCAGGATCTCGCCGAACCCGAGGCCTCCATGGCTCCCGGCCACCTCCGCTCCGATCTTGCCGAACTGCAACAACGCCGCGCTCTCACCCTGGATGCCGCCCGGCCCGATGCGGTGGAGAAGCGGCGCAAGCTGGGATTTCGCACCGCGCGGGAAAATATCGCCGATCTGTGCGATGAAGGGAGTTTTCACGAGTACGGCGCATTCGCCGTCGCCGCCCAGCGCAGCCGCCGCACCCTGGAAGATTTGATGGCGCGTACTCCCGCGGACGGTCTGGTGATGGGCATCGGCCGTATAAACGGCGAACTCTTCCCCGACGTGGATGCGCGATGTGCCGCCATGTCCTACGACTACACGGTGCTCGCGGGAACGCAAGGCGTCAAGAACCACGAGAAGAAGGACCGCATGTTCGAAGTCGCCGCGCAGTGGCGTTTGCCGCTCGTCGTCTTCGCCGAGGGGGGCGGCGGGCGCCCCGGCGATACCGACCATCTCACGGCGGGCTGGTTGAACATCAAGGCGTTTACCTTGCTCGGTAAATTGAGCGGCCTGGTGCCCTTGGTGGCGGTCGTCTCGGGCCGCTGCTTCGCGGGCAACGCCGTGGTCGCGGGATGTTGCGACGTCATCATCGCCACCGAGAAAACTTCCCTAGGCATGGGCGGCCCCGCCATGATCGAGGGGGGCGGGCTTGGCGTATTTCATCCCGACGAAGTCGGCCCCTCCAGCGTGCAGCGGCGCAACGGCGTGATCGACATCGTCGTGGCCGATGAAGCCGAGGCGGTGCGCAAGGCCAAACAATATCTGTCGTATTTCCAGGGTTCCCTCAAGGGCTGGACCTGCCCGGACCAACAAGGGCTGCGTGACAGCATTCCGGAGAACCGGCTGCGCGTCTACGATGTGCGCCGCGTTATCGATCTGCTGGTCGATCACGGCTCCGTATTGGAACTACGGCGCGATTTCGGCACCAACATGATCACGGCTTTCGTCCGCATCGAGGGCAGACCGCTGGGACTCATCGCCAACAATCCCATGGTGCTGGGCGGCGCCATCGACAGCGACGCCGCCGACAAGGCCACGCGCTTTCTGCAACTGTGCGATGCTTTCGACATCCCGGTGCTCTCGCTGTGCGACACACCCGGCAACATGGTGGGCCCCGAAGCCGAACGTACCGCGCTGGTACGCCACTGCTGCCGCCTTTACGTCGTGGGCGCCAACCTTACGGTGCCGATCTTCTCCGTGGTACTACGCAAGGCCTATGGCCTGGGCTCGCAAGGCATGGTGGGCGGAAGTTTTCACCTGCCGATGTTTTCGGTGTCTTGGCCCACCGGCGAATTCGGTCCCATGAATCTGGAAGGCTCCGTCAAACTCGGCTTCCGCAAGGAGTTGGAAGCCATTACCGATCCGGTGCAGCGCAAGGCCAAGTTCGATGAAATGGTCGCCGCTGCCTACGAACGCGGCAAGGCGCTGAGCACCGCCACTTTGTTCGAGATCGACGACGTGATCGACCCCGCCGACACCCGCTCATGGGTCATGGCCGGGCTACGATCGTTACCGCCGGCGGCGCCACGAACGGGAAAGAAACGGGCGTGGGTGGATACGTGGTAACCCGCTACGTGGTAACCCGCCGGCCGCTACAGTCTGGCGCCCTTCGGTACTTCAAGCGCATCATCACTCATCAATCTTGAATATCACCTCTTGATTCGCCTGGTAACTCGTCCCGTCTTTTTTGAACACATATTGGCGCACGCCTTCCAGCACGGCTTCTTCGAACACACCTGGCGGTTCGGCGGCAAGCACGACCGCATCCGTCACGATGCCTTCGGCTGAAACCGTCAGCCGCACTTTCACGTGGCCCTGGATGTGCTGGCTCTGGGCTTCTTGGGGATATTTGATGCGGACTTTCTTAACCCGCCTGGCTTCTTGAAACACAGAGGGAAGCAGCGGGGCTTCTGGTTCCGGCTCGGGTTCAGGTTCGGGCTCTTCAGGCTCGGGCTTGGGTTCCGGTTTCAACTCCACCGGTGCGGGGAATTGGATCTTGGATGGCTTTTCCCCAGGCAAGGGTTTGGGCAACTCGATGGGAGTTAGCGGTAGGCGATCGGCCTTCTTCGGCTTCTCCGGTGGCGGCGGTTCCAGCGGCGGCGGATCGCGTAACTCCACGATCATCATTTTGGCGGGCGGGGGCTCCTCCCACTTGGGCAAGAAAGTCCAATCCACGCCAAACACCAAGACGGGAAGCAACACTTCGAGCAAAGCGGCGAGGGCCGCCGCTTTCCACAATGGCAGCGCACTTCGGTCTTCGTGTTCCGGGCGCGCCCACAGGGCCCCGCGCGCCACCAGCGCCGCCGTATCGTGCACGGTTACTTCTTGTCCGCTTTCGCCGCGATGCCCACGGTGGTGATGCCGGCACCGCGCACGATGTCCATCACACTGAGCAGGGCCTGCAAGGACACATCCTTGTCGCCGGCCAGCACGACTTCCACCGGCGGCTTGAGGGCGGCGAGTTTGGCGCGTAGGGCATCCGCGGAGAGCGGTTTGCCTTCGACCGCGGTCTCGCCAGTCTTGGTCACGCCCACCGTCACCGAGGAGGACTTGATCTGCTGCGTGGTGGCGGAGCCGGGCAACTCCATCGCCACGCCCGTGCCCGCGATCATTCTGAGGGAGATCACCACGAAGAACACCAGCAGGAACATCATGATGTCGATCATGGGAATGACTTCCACCCGCGGACGGTGTGCCTCGAAGTACCCAGGACGCGAGCGCATCACGGCTATGCCCTCCCCGCTTTGATGGCGCTCACGCTCGCCGCGTGAGCTTCGCGCACGGGCACGCCGTGATGGGCCGAGCCGCCGCCGTAGAAGCGGTTGATGAGCATCACCTTAAGCAAGTCCATCTGATGCGCGGCCAAGCGGATTCGCTTATTGAAGTGGTTGAGGAACAATACCGCGATGATGGCGATGAGAAGGCCGGCACCCGTGGCCACCAAGGCCTCGGCGATACCTCCGGTGACCATCTGCGTGGCAGCGCCCCCCGCGCCGGAGGTGCCCAGGATGTCGAAGGCGTGCACCATGCCGATGATGGTGCCTAGCAAACCCATCAGCGGTGCCAGCGTCACGGCCGTGTCCAGCACCCACACGTGCTTGTCGATCTTGGGCAACTGCCACATGATGGATTCCTCGATGTGGCGGTCCATGGTCTGCGCGTCTTCTCCCCGGCACGCGAGCGCCGAGGAAATAAGCGAGCGTTGCAAGGAGCCTTCGTAGTGGGCCGCGAGAGTCTGGAGTTTCTCCGCGTTCTGGTATTCCACGAGTTGCAGATCGTGCTCCATGGCCTGGCCGGTTTTCAGCACCCGGTGAAAAAAGTAAGTGCGCTCGATGATGACCGCCAGAGTGACCAGCAGCACCAGCGCCATCAAGGGCAGCAAGCCGCCTGACATGACGCTCAAGTGGATGAGTTTTTCTATCATTGGATGTCCTGAAAGTCGTCTAAAAAGGCGGCATGTAAGGCATGCCGTAGCGCTCCACGATGCGGCGGATCTCGCCGGACTTGACCATTTGGGCCAAGGCCACGTTAAGGAATTGCATGAGTTCCACTTCCTTCTGCTTCACTCCCCATGCACTGTTCCAGCGCATTTCCGCCATGGGCTCGTACCCCTTCACCATTTCGAATTCCGCTTCGGGATGTTCGAGCCGCGCCCGGGATACCGCGCCGGACCAGATCATCGCGACGTTCACCTGGCCTTTGAGCAAGGCTTCGATGACCATGTGGCTCTGGTAGAAGCCCTCGTACTCGAACCCATTGTCCTGCACATACCGGTAGATGGGCGAATACACGGGCACGCCGATCTTGATGCCGCGCGCTTTCACATCGTCCAAGATCTTGACGTCTTTCGCGGGCCCTTGCGTCACCAGCACGAAACCCGAACTCATGTAGGGAATGGAGAACAGCATGGCGTGGCGCGTGAGATGCTGGTCCTCGCCGGTGATGGTCAAGCCGACGAAGACATCGCACACGCCGCGGTCTATGGTGGCATGAAAGGCGGGGCCTTGGCCGAAACGCGTCCCCGTATTCGCCCAGTTGATGCTGATATCCCAATTATTTCTTTTGGCGACGGCCTGCATGATCTCGATGTCGATGCCGGCGGGCTCGTTCTTGCGCGCCGTGCGCGAGAAAGGCCAGAACCAACCATCGGCGCACACCAGTATGCGGCCCATTTTCTGGGTGCGCGTCATGGCGTCCACCTCCTTCAATTCATCGGGGATGGCCGGGAAGTCGCGGTAACCGGATTGGTAGAACTCGTCGGAGAGCGGATCGAAAACCTCCGGTTTGCGGTAGCCCATCTTGGGCTTGCGGTTCTTGCCGTAGACGTACTCCGGTTGCAGTTCGAATACTTCTTGCGCGCGCACTTCGGAGATAAAAGAACTCGCCGCTACCCAAAGTAGCATTACCGTGAAAACTCGAATCATGGTCTAACGCGGCTTTGCCCGTACGGGAGTATGAGTTCCAAATCCACTTGAACGTGGTCTTGCGAGACGTTTCTCTGGCGGCATGCCAAGCGGTTGCGTGGGCGGCACCAAGTGGTGCTTCGAGCGGCCGATTAAGTCCGCGCGCCCCATGTTGCGCAAGGCCTCCCGCAATAGGGGCCAATTCTCCGGGTCGTGGTAACGCAAGAACGCCTTATGCAGCCGCCGCGCGCGGCCGCTTTTCACGATGGCGACATCCTCGCTTTCCGGCGTCACCTTGCGCAGCGGGTTCTTGCCAGAGCGCCACATGGCAGTGGCTAGCGCCATGGGGGTCGGGAGAAAAGTCTGCACTTGGTCCGGGCGAAATTTATTGCGCTTCAACCATAGGGCCAAGTTCATCATGTCCTCATCGCTGGTGCCCGGATGCCCGGCGATGAAGTAGGGAATGAGGTATTGCTCCTTGCCCGCTTCCTTGGAAAATTTCTCGAACATCTCCTTGAACTTCTCGTAGGCGCCAATGCCCGGCTTCATCATTTTCGAAAGCGGGCCGGTCTCCGTGTGCTCCGGCGCGATCTTGAGATAACCGCCGACATGATGCGTCACCAGTTCCTTCACGTACTCCGGCGAACGCACGGCCAAGTCGTAACGCAATCCGGAGCCGATGGTGATTTTCTTGACGCCGGGCAATGCACGCGCCTTGCGGTAAAGCGAGATCAGCGGCGCGTGATCCGTATTCAAGTTCTCGCAAATTCCCGGGTATACGCACGACAAACGGCGGCAAGAAGATTCTATTTTCGGATCCTTGCACGCCATGCGGTACATGTTGGCCGTGGGCCCGCCCAGATCGGAAATCACGCCGGTGAAGCCGGGTGTCTTGTCGCGGATCTCTTCGATCTCGCGCAATATGGAACTCTCCGAGCGGCTCTGGATGATGCGCCCTTCGTGTTCCGTGATGGAGCAAAACGTGCAGCCACCGAAACATCCGCGCATGATGTTCACGGAGAAGCGAATCATCTCCCACGCGGGAATTTTGGCGTTGCCATAACTCGGATGAGGCGCGCGCGCGTAGGGTAATCCGTACACGCCATCCATCTCCTCCGTGGTAAGCGGAATGGGCGGCGGGTTCAACCACACATCGCGCTCGCCATGGCCTTGCACCAAGGCACGCGCATTGCCCGGATTGGATTCCAGATGAAACACGCGCGAGGTGTGAGCGTACAACACCGCATCATCCTTCACCTGTTCGTATGAAGGTAGCCGCACCACCTGCTTCGCCCGCTCCGCCTTGCGCGCCGCCAACTTCTCGGCCCTGGGCATGAACCGCACCGGCACCGCCACAACCTTCCCCTCTCCCCCCGGGAGAGGGGCTAGGGGTGAGGGCCCTTTCCAATCTCCCCCCGGGAGAGGGGAAAGGGGTGAGGGAGATTTTCCTCCTCGCCCCTCCCCCCTCCCGCCTCCCTCATTGCCCCCCTCCATGGCATAAGGATCCACATGGGGCTCGATCCGCCCAGGCTTGTCCAACTGAGTGGAATCCACCTCGGCCCAATCCTCGGCTGGCCGCCAGCCGCGCGGCACCATGAAGGCCGTACCGCGAACGTCGCGGATATCGCGCGCGCGCTCGCCCTTGGCGATGCGGTGCGCCACCTCCACCAATGCACGCTCGGCATTGCCGAAGATCAGAAGGTCCGCCTTGGAATCCGCCAGCGCGGAGCGGCGCACCTTGTCGGTCCAGTAATCGTAATGCGCGATGCGGCGCAGGCTGGCTTCGATGCTGCCGGCAATGATGTTGCTGTCCGAATAAGCCTCGCGGCAACGGTGCGCGTACACGTTTACCGCGTAGTCGGGCCGCTTGTTGGGCGCCGCATGGGGAGTGTAAGCATCGTCCGAGCGGATTTTCCGGTCCGCGGTATAGCGGTTCACCATGGAATCCATGTTGCCCGCCGTCACGCCGAAGAACAGGTTCGGTTTACCGAGGGCGCGGAAGGGATCCGCCGAGTGCCAATCGGGCTGGGAGATGATACCGGCCCGAAACCCCTGCGCTTCCAATAAGCGGCCCACCAAGGCCATGCCGAAGCTCGGGTGATCCAGATAGGCGTCCCCGGTCACGATGATCACATCGCAAGAATCCCAGCCGAGCGCATCCATTTCCTCCCGCGTCATGGGGAGAAAGGGCGCGACACCGAAGCGCTGGGCCCAGTGCTTCCGGTAGGAAAACAAGGCGCGCGGGGCACGAAGGGGGGCAGGAGTTTCCAAGGCAGGCCGGCGGGTTTGGGGGCGGAAGTATAGCGCCACCCCTTGCCAGAGCGGCTCTTTTAGCTAAACACCCGCGTTCGATTCAAGAACTACCCTCCGATAAACAAACGCTTGGGAACGTTTTGGGTTCGTTCAGGAAGCGTTCAGCGACCCCTCTTTAATCTCTCGCTCAACCCAGCAACCACTGGGCTCACTTGAAAAGGAGCAAATCATGAACGGCAAGCTGATCTCTCTGGCAATAGGTGCGGCACTGCTAAGCGCGAACGCCGTGGCGGGTGACTTCAAATACCGTGGTTTCGATGACCGCCATGACCGCGACGACCGTCGCGAACAGCATTATGAACGGCACGATGGCGGACACGGCGACCGTTATAGCGGGCGCAGGCACTGGGCGCCCAGCGAGCACCCCCGCCACGACTATTGGAAGCATCATCGCCACCAGCACGACCGTTGGTGCAACCACTGGGTGCCGCCCCATCACGCCTTCGGCCCCAGCCACTTCGATGACGGAAGCAGCATCACTTTCATCTTGCGCGGCGATTTGGACTAACCCCTGAAACTCGAAAGGAACCCTCATGAACACCAAGCTCACCACCCTGGCCACGGCTCTCGCCTTCCTGGCCCCCACGGCCTACGCAGGCCATGTCTTCGAAGACTATGCGCGGGTCAAGGACGTGACGCCCGAGTACGAGAAAGTGAACCTCCCGCGCAAGGAATGCTTTTCGGAGTACGTCCCCGAGCGCTACCGCGAACAGCGCTCCTTGGCCGGCCCCTTGATCGGCGGCGTGGCGGGCGGCATCCTCGGCGCGCAAGTAGGGCGCGGCCATGGCCGCGTGGCGGCTTCGGCGGCGGGTGCGGTTGTCGGCGCCATCGTGGGGGACCGTTTGCAGGCCCGCGACCTCTACGACCGAGACGAATATTACGAGCGCGAAGTCAGGCGCTGCCGCATGGTGGATCATTGGGAGAACCGCATCTCCGGCTATCGCGTGGTCTACGAGTACCAAGGGCACACGTACAATGCGGTAATGCCTTACCACCGTGGGACAAAACTCGCGATTAACGTGACCGTGGAACCCGCCGCCATGCGTTCGGATTCCACGGACCGTGACGATGATCGTTACGACCGGCGCCGCCACGACGACCGCGACGAATAACCCGCCCTCACAATGACCGCGCCTCTCAAACTCGCTCTCGTTACCGCCATGACCGTGTTGACCGCCGCACCGTCAGCCCCCCTGGCGGACCGAGGGCGAGAACGCTGGCGTGACGTCATGCCTCACGAGTACGCCCAGGGCAATTCGGCGAACCGGCGCATCGGCATGGACGAAGCCATCGCCAAGGTGCAGCGGCGCACGGGCGGGCTGGTGCTGGATGCGCGCGAAACTTCCGATGGTTACCGGTTGAAGGTACTCACTCGCAACGGCGAAGTGCGGGTGGTCTTCGTGGACCCCGCGACCGGCGAGATGCGCTAGCCGACCCTTGGATAATCGCCATGCGCGTACTGGTCGTGGAGGATGAGCCCCAGTTGCGCGAGCAACTGCGCTCCACCTTACAAACCCAAGGTTACACTGTAGACGCCACGGGCGAGGGCAAGGAAGGATTGTTCTTCGCCACCGAATATCCCATCGATGCCGCCGTCGTCGACCTCGGTCTCCCAGGAATCTCAGGCCTAGACATCATCCGGCGATTACGCGGCAAGGGCAGCCGCCTACCCATATTGATTCTCACCGCGCGCGGCCGCTGGCAAGACAAAGTCGAAGGCTTGGAAGCCGGCGCCGATGATTACCTCACCAAGCCCTTCCAAGTGGAGGAGTTGTTGGCCCGGCTCAAGGCTCTTTTGCGCCGCGCCGCGGCCATCGCCCAGGAGATCATGCGCTGCGGCCCGCTCGCCATTAACATGAGAGAACAGAAGGTAATGTTGAACGGCGCGCCAGTCGATCTCACTTCCTTCGAATACCGCTTACTCGAACACCTGGTGCGCGAACGACGCCGCGTGCTATCCAAGGACGAGCTCGCGGCCCATCTGTATCCTCACGACGAAGAGCGCGACAGCAACGTCATCGAAGTCCTGATCGGGCGCCTGCGCCGCAAGCTCGACCCCGATGGCAGCGTGCAACCCTTGGAAACCCTACGCGGGCGCGGGTACCGGTTTGCGCTAAGCGAGAGCTGAGGGATGCTAAAAGGTAAAGTCGAAACGCTGCTCCCATGCGCTCCTTAAGCACGCGCGTCACCGTAAGCGCGGGGTTGGTGCTTGCCGTGTTCATAGCCCTATCGGCGCTTGCCTTGGAGCGCGCCTTTCGCGAAAGCGCGCGCGCGGCGCGGCAGGAACGCTTGCTTGCGCAGGTATATCTCCTCATCGCCGCCACGGAAGTGGACGCCAGCGGCCAGATCACCTTGGGTAGCGGTGCCATGGAACCGCGCCTTGATCTTCCTGCATCGGGACTTTACGCCGCCATCAAAACAAAGGGGGACGCCGTGCTCTGGAAGTCGCGCTCTCATCTTTCCCTCAGCGTGCCGGTTGGCCCCGAGTTGCCGGCCGGCGAAAAACGCTTCGAAGAGCGTGTCGAAAGCGGCAACCGCTACTTTGTCCAAAGTTATGGCATCAGTTGGGCCGTGGGCAAGGCAAGTTACCCCTTCACCTTTTCCGTGGCCGAGGACACCGCACCGTTTCAAGAACAGCTCGCCGCCTACCGCCAGAGCTTGTGGAGTTGGTTGGGGGGCATGGCCGTGCTTCTCCTCGCCGCCCAATGGTTGGTGCTGCGCTGGGGGCTCAATCCGCTGCGCAAGGTGGCCCATGAGATCAAACTGCTCCAGCAAGGCGGCAAGGAGAAAGTCGAAGGCAACTATCCCACCGAACTTAACTTGCTCACCGAAAACCTCAACACCTTGCTGCTGCGAGAACGCGCGCAGCAGCGGCGCTACCGCGATGCGCTGGCCGATCTCGCGCACAGCTTGAAAACCCCGCTGGCCTTGATTCGCGGCGCGACCTCGGACAAGGATGCGGATCTTCAAGCCTCCTTGGATGAGCACGTGGATCGCATGGACAAGATCGTGAGCTATCACCTGCAACGCGCCGCCACGTCGGGAAAGCGCGCACTGGCCACCCCCATCCCGCTGCATGGGGCCGTGCGGCGCACCTTGAATGCCGTGCTCAAGGTCCATGCGGATAAGTCTCTTCAAAGCGAAATTGACATCGGCGCCGAGATCGCCTTTCGCGGCGACAATGGGGATTTGATGGAAATCCTGGGCAACGTACTGGACAACGCCTGCAAATGGGCCAAGTCACGCGTTCGCGTGCGCTCCCGCGCGGAAAATCAAACGCTGCGAATCGAAATCGAAGATGACGGGCCCGGCATCCCAGGGGAAGACGCCCACCGCATCATGGAGCGCGGAGTGCGACTGGACCAAAGCACTCCCGGCCAAGGGATAGGACTAGCGCTTACGCGCGATATCGTGGATGCCTACGCGGGCCGCGTTTCCATCGAGCGTGGCAGTTTGGGCGGCGCTTGCATCGTCATTACACTGCCAGCGGCGTAAGTTACTGGTGCGCCTCCCGCCCCATGAGTGCTTCTCTGAACCTACCTCGCAAATAGGGGCCGTCGCGCGGGGGTAGCACCACGGGATTAGGTTCCGTGGAAATCTTGACCAAACCAAACAGCAATGAAGATGCGAAAAGCTTCCCCGCGAGGGCCTCCAGTTCTTGCTCGGTCCGCACAGTGACCGCCTCGGGGAAGCCCGCCGCCTTTGCCATGCCGGTCAAATCGACGCCGCGCCCCGTGTGGGTCGCCTGCATTCCCGTTTCAGCGTATAACTCATTGTCTAATACCACGATGGCGAGATTGCTTGGGCGTTCCACCGCGATGGTGGCCAGGGCTCCGAGACCCATC
Organism: Betaproteobacteria bacterium; assembly: GCA_009693245.1. NCBI lineage: Bacteria > Pseudomonadati > Pseudomonadota > Betaproteobacteria > Betaproteobacteria bacterium. The sequence continues at coordinate 26,063 of SHXO01000025.1, forward strand.
AACATTTCGCCATCGCCGGTGATCACGATCACGCGTTTTTTAGGTTGGGCCAGGGCGATGCCTAATCCCACCATGGCCGCCCCGCCCATGGCACCCCACAGATGGAAATTGGCGGGAGAATCCCCTGCGGCCATCACGTCGTAACTGGGATTGCCAAGGCCTGTCACCACCAGTGCATCGCCCCGGTCGCGCAAAAGGCACGACGCCACTTTTCTTCGATTGAGTTTTGTCATGGCATCACTTCAGAAATTTCTTGGTACCCACCACGCGCTGGGCGATCAGCACCGCGATCACGCGCGAGGAGTTGAAAGCGAGCGCCGCCGCGGCACTCACGGTCTCTTGCGCTTGCGCGGCATCGTCGCAGCGGTACACATAGGCGCCAGCGGCTTCCAGCACGGCTTGCGTACTCTTGCCCATGGGTACTTGTTGCGGGTTGAACTCGCCCCACTCCCCGCGCATGGTCACCAAGGCGAGCAAGGGGATGCGGTATTCCTGCTGTAGCGAAATCATGTTGATGCAATTGCCCACCCCGCTCGATTGCATGAGTAGCACGCCGCGCTGGCCGCCCAGCCAGGCGCCGGCCAGCATGGCCACGCCCTCCTCTTCCGTGGTGAGCGATACGGCACGCATGGCGGGCTCCTGCTCGCACATGCGGATGAGCTGGCTATGCCCGGCATCTGGCACGAAGGCCACTTGCCTGACCTGCGCGGCTTTGAGTTCCTGGAAAATTTGCTCGGGCCAAGGGATTGTCATGCTCTTAGTCACTTACGTTCATTGATAAGAAATTTCGCGAGGCCTTCACGCCGCCACCCCCTGGTTTCGTGGATCAACAAGGGGGATTCCCCTTGTTCGTAACACGTATGTTGCCGAAGCGAGCGCATCCATTTTGATTCGGCTATACCGGCTCCAGGAGGGTTGTGAGCTTCGAAGGGATTCTATCCCGCGAAAGGCTTGTGGAATTCTCCTTCCTTCATCACCGCCAGGATGTTATCCTCCCCTTGGAGGATGGCGACATCCGCCAGAGGATCGCCCTTCACCAGAACGAGATCGGCGAGGAACCCGGGCTGCACGCACCCGGTGCGCTCGCTCATGTGCATGATTTGCGCCCCTGATTTTGTCGCGGCCAGGATGGCCTCCATGGGCGAGAAACCCAGCAATCGAACGAAGTGATCAAGGTCCCGGGCATTGGCACCGATGGGCGCCCACGCCACGCCGTAGTCGCCGCCAGGCAAAACCCGAACACCCCGCTTCTTCAGCGCCTTCATGTTCTCGATACCCGTATTCAACTCGTCTTCCATCGCACGCCGTTGTACGGGACTGAACTTGATGCCCCACGATTCCGATTCGTGCAACGTCGCGTAAAGGCTGCCCAATGTAGGCGCGACAAACACGCGCTCGCGATTCGCCTCCAATAAATCCCGCGCTTCGCTGTCGATCAAAGTGGCGTGATAGAGCACATCAACGCCATGGCGCAGTGCGAGCTTCACCGACTCCGCGCTTCGCGTGTGGGCGGCCAGCCGCTTGCCGTGGGCGCGAGCCACTTCGCTCACTGCCGCGACTTCGGCCTCCGTCATCACTGTCGTATGGGAAGGCGACGCTGGCGTTCCGGCATCGCCAGAAATATTCATCTTGAGCGTATCCACCCCCTCACGGCACATGAGCCGCGCGTAACGCCGGAACTCGTCCGCGCCATCCAGTACCACCGCGAAGTTCTCGCGATACAGATGGGAAAGGCGTACGTCTCCGAGCCCGGAGGTCACTGTCATTTCCGGTGAAGCCGCCAGCGTTCTCGGCCCCGGAAATTCGCCGGCATCGATGGCATTGCGCAACACCACGTCAAGCCTGGGCTTCGCTGAAGCCGCGCTGAAGCAACTGGTGAAACCCATGTCCAGCATCTTGCGCGCATTGCGAACCGTGATGAGCATGTGCTCTTCCGGCGGAATAGATCCCATTTCCACCGAGCGCGTGTAGTTGGTGAACGTGATGTGCGAATGCGGCTCGATCAGGCCCGGCATCAATGTCGCGCCCTTGCCCCCGACTATCCTTGCATCGCCCACATTGGCACCCGGCGCGCTAGGCCAAACACCCGCGATGAATTCGTTCTCGACCAGTACCTGGCCGGGAAAGGATGGGTTGCCCGTGCCGTCCAGGATACGTACGTCCTTGATAAAAGTGCGAGTCACGCTTTGTTTCCGCGATTACAGTCCAAGATTTCCTCGCCCCGCCAAAACACGACGCCGGGTTTTTGCTTGAGGTATTCGTAGACCGCCTCGAAATATTTGATACGGTGCGGCACGCCGCTGATGTAAGGATGGACGGCGATCGCCATGACGCGGGCCGATTCCTTTCCCTCCTCGTAGAGATCGAAACGTTCGCGAGGTAACTTCATGGGAGCGGGAGGTATTCTAGCGAGAATAGCTCGCGATAAATCAGCGCCATGGTATGGCACCGCTCCGCGTGCCGTAACCCGTCAGGCCGTGGCGGTTTCATGGTGGGTAACTCCGGTGCGCCCGAGAATGTGATCCACCGCCTTCTCGGCGACCATGATCGCGGGCGCGTTGGTGTTGCAGGAGGGCAAGCGCGGCATCACCGAGGCATCGGCAATGCGCAGGCCTTCGATTCCGATCACGCGCAGATCGGGGGCGACGACGCTCATGGGGTCGCTTGGCGGCCCCATGCGGCAAGTGCCCACGGGATGGTGGTCGGTCTTCGCGCTGCGGCAAGCGTACTCGAACAGATCCTCGTCGCTGTTCGCGCGAGGTCCAGGCAGCACCTCGGCGCGTACGAAGCGCTTCAAGGACGGCTGCCTCAAGATTTCACGCGCGATGCGCAAGCCCTCGAAGGCGAGCTTGCGGTCGCCCGGATCGGCCCAGTAGTTCGGGTCGATCAAGGGTGCCGCGCGGGGGGCGCTGCTGGCCAGCTTGACAGTGCCGCGCGAACGCGGCCGCAAGTAAGCGCTGTTCAGTACGATGCCGGAGATTTTCATTTTCGCGACTCCGGCATCGATGCCAGAACCTAACCCCAGGTGAAACTGAATATCGGGTGAGCGAGCACATTCATCGGCGTACCAGAAGCCCCCGGTCTCGAAGAGGCTGGAGGCCACGGGGCCAGTCTTTAACAGCAGGTATTGCAAGGCAGCGCGAGCGGCGTGGTACACACGGTTGTACTTGTCGTAGCTGTGGTCGCCAGTGCATTCGGCGATCGCGAACAAGTTGAGATGATCCTGCAGGTTCGCGCCGATTCCGGGCAAGTCGTGCACGACTTTCACGCCGGCGGATCGCAGAGGGTCCGAGGGGCCGATGCCGGAGAGCATCAATAGCCGCGGCGAGCCGATGGCACCCGATGCGACGATCACTTCGCGCGCCGCGCGTAGCACTTGCGGCGCGCCACCACGCACCGAGACTTCGGCCCCCATGGCACGGCCACTCTCCACGACGATGCGTAGCGCCTGCGTGTTGAGCATTACCACGAGGTTCTCGCGGTGCCGAAACGGCTTGAGGTAGGCAGTGGCTACCGACGAACGCTTGGCACCCAATTGCGTCAACTGGTAGTAGCCGAACCCGGCCTGGCGCTCGCCGTTGAAGTCCGGGTTGAAGGGAATGCCCAGCTCCTGCCAGGCCTGGAAAAACGCTTCGCAAACGGGAAGCGGGCTCACGGGATTCGACACGCCAAGGGGCCCGCCGTAGGCGTGAAAGCGATTGGCGAAGCGCTGGTTGTTTTCAGCGCGCTTGAAGTACGGCAACACGTCCTCATAACCCCATCCGGGGGCACCCGCCTCGCTCACCCATTCGTCGTAGTCGGCCGGATGCCCGCGCGTGTAAATCTGCGCGTTGATGGATGAACCGCCGCCGATCACCTTGGCCTGCGTGTAACGCAACGCCCGGCCCTTCAAGTGCTTCTGCGGCACGGTGTGCCAGCCCCAGGAGCCGATGCCCTTCGTCATCTTCGCAAATCCGGCGGGCAAATGAAAATACGGATGCCAGTCGCTACCGCCGGCCTCGATTAACAGCACGCGAACCGATGGGTCGGCGCTCAGCCGGTTCGCCAGCACGCATCCAGCGCTGCCACCGCCAGCAACGATGTAGTCGAAAATATTTCTCTTCTTGTCATTCATGACAGGTCATCGCAACACCACGGTTCGCAGATGATGACCCACGAGCAGGGCTTGCGCGGCAACGGTCAGCGCGGGGTTCACCGCGCCCGAGGACGGAAAGAATCCGGCATCGGCCACGTACAGATTATCGTGATCCCATGCCTTGCAAAACGGGTCGAGCGCGGAGGTGGCCGGATCGTTCCCGAAGCGCACCGTGCCGCACTGGTGCGACACGACGTCGGTGCCGAAACGGCAAGATGCACGTGATTGGAGGTGACGGCGTGGTTGAGTACGCAGATTCCGTATCGCTTTCTCGACTCGAACAACCAGCGCGAATAGACTGCCCGCTCGCGGGCAAATTGGAACAAGATAGCGCGCTCGTGGCACCAGTGGGTGAGATGCCACACGTGGCCGGGCAAGAAATAGCGACGGGCGCGAGGCATTGTGTGCGGGCTACTTAGCGTCCGAGATTGGGCGAGGAATACGTGAGGCCAAGACCGAAATTTACCCCAATTATCCTGGCTAAGCTGGCCACATCAATAAGTCACGGTGGTCCGGCCCGGGCCCCGTAGGCCGGTTTCACTTGAGTGTCCAGGACTTGATTGCAGCCAGGTCCATAAGAAGTTATAGTTCCGCGCAACCAGGAGGAGCGTCATGAAGATTACAGACATCCAGGTGCTGGAACTAGCGGGCCCGCCGTTGCCTTACCCCATGAAGCCGGCTTGGGCACCGGGCAGTCAATGGATGCGTTATGGCGGTACCGTGGTCAAGGTCTTCACCGACGAGGGGATCACCGGTCTGGGATCGCCGGGCTACACGGTCTCACCCAAGATCGATTCCTGGATAAAACCTCAGCTCATTGGCCAAGACCCTTTCGCCTTGGAGCGTCACGCCCGCGTATTTCGCGGCGCGGGCGAAGCCTGGGGCGTGGAGATCGCCCTTTGGGACATCATCGGCAAAGCCTGCAACCAGCCGGTGTACAAACTCTGGGGCGGTTATCGCGACCGGGTCCCCGCCTATGCATCTTGCATCGAAGTGCGAGAACCGCTCGCGCGAGCGCGGGATATCGCACTCGTGCAAGCCGGCGGCTGGCGCGCGGCCAAGCTGCGCATTCACGAGCAAACCCTGAAGGCCGACATTGCCCAGGTGGAAGCGGTGCGTAACGCCGTGGGGAGCGAATTCGCGCTACTGGTGGATGCCAATCAAGCCCAGTTACCCGGCACTCAACAACCCGCGAGAAGCATCGTTTGGAGTTATGAACGCGCGTTGCACACCGCGCGCGAGCTCGAACGCCTAGGTGTGTACTGGCTCGAAGAACCGCTGGGCCGGTACGACTTCGACAATTTGTCGCGGCTTGCGGCAGCGGTGGACATCTTGATCGCGGGCGGCGAGAACAATCTCGGCTTGCATGAGTATCGCTGGCTGGTGGAGCGCAATTGCTACGACGTGCTGCAGCCGGAAGCCATGGTGGGAGAAACCATGAGCCAGATCCGAAAGGCCTGCGCTTACGCCGAGATGCATCACAAACTCTGCGCGCCGCACCACGGTGGCGGCGGAATGGGATTCATAGCTCACCTTCATCTTTGCGCGGCATTGCCTAACTGCCCCTTCGTAGAGGTGTTTCACGATCCGCCCGGATTCACCAGCGACATCTTCCAGTGGTATCTCGCGCAACCTGTACGGCTGGATCCCACCGACGGCTGCATGCCCGTGCCGGACAAACCCGGTTTCGGCGTGGAGTTGGACGAAGACAAGATCGCACGTTACGGGCGAATCCTCGGGTCATGAGAAAAGACCCTTACTCCTTTGACCCCGCGGCAATCGAAGAACCGCCGAGCACCCTGGGCGGCACGCTATCGCGTATTGGCCCGGGCATGTTGTTGACCGCGGCAATCGTGGGCACCGGCGAGTTGATCGCAACCACCCGCTTGGGGGCTGACGTGGGTTACGTAATGCTGTGGATGATTTTGTTCAGTTGCCTCATCAAGACCGTGGTGCAATGCGTTTGGGGCCGTTACACGGTGGCCACTGGTGAAACGGGCCTCGCCGCGCTCAATCACTTTCCCGGCCCGCGCGCGCGCGGCGTCAATTGGGTAGTGTGGACCTGGGGGATCATCATCTTGCTCTCCTTGCCCTTGATCGGCGCCATGTATGCCGGTATCGCGCAGGTGATGGTGCAGTTCATCCCCGCCCTGCCCGAAGGGGTGTGGGTCGTCATCCTGACGTTCGTGACATTGGCCGTGCTGCTGCGAGGCGCTTACAGACACGTCGAGTTCCTCGCCGTATGGATGGTGGCGGTCTTCACCTTGATGACCTTGTGCGCCGCGGCCATCCTCACCAGCCAGCCGGAATACTTCACCTGGGGACAGATGGCCGGTGGTCTCAAGTTCGATCTCCCGGAAGAAGGCATCGTCGTGGCAATCGCCGTCTTCGGCATCACCGGCGTTAACGCCGGCGAGCTATCCGCTTACCCCTACTGGTGTGTGGAGAAGGGCTACGCCCGCTTCGTGGGTCCGCGCGAGGAGAGCGAAGCCTGGCGCCGCCGCGCCAAGGGATGGATACGTGTCATGCACTTCGACATTTTCGTTTCCATGTGCGTGTACACGCTGGCCACCGTGGCGTTCTACATGCTCGGCGCGGGCGTGCTGCATACCTTGGGACAGATACCCAAGGGCAACGAAACCATCGCCGTGCTCTCCAAGATGTACAGCGAGACCATGGGCAGCTTCGGCTTGTATTTGTTCTACGTAGGCGCCATCTTCGTGCTCTACAGCACCGTGTTCGCCGCCACCGCCGCCAATTCCCGAATATTCGCCGACATGATGCGGCTGATGGGACGCTTCATGGCCAATGACTACGACGCACGGCTGCGCTACCAGAGACTGTTCACCATCGCGCTCTCCGTGATCCCGTGCATCATCTACTTCGCCACTGGAGAACCGGTGCAAATGATCAAGGCGGGCGGCGTGGTGCTGGGCTTGATGCTCCCGGTGCTGGCATTCGCGGTCTTGTACCTCCGCTACAAGAAGCTCCCTCCGGACGTAGCTCCCAGCCAAGTGACGACTTATATTCTGTGGTTCGCTGCCTCCGTCATGTTGGTGACGATGGTAGCGTTTGTATTATTGCAGGTGGGGGTAATTAAGAACTAACCCGCATTTATCACAAGCCGCCCCGATGTGCAATGCCTCTTGGTTTTTCCAAGGCTCGCCATGGATCGGACATCACTGCCCTCGCGGACAACGGGCTGCACGGGAGTCTTATCCAATATGGTTTGAGTCTGAAGGTGGGATCGTATTTCCAACATGGTTTGAGTCTGAAGGGGCGTAATTGGGTCGATCATTCTAGGAATGATGATCGACATGAACGAAACCAAACTCACGACGCTCGATCAGTTGCGGGCG
>SHXO01000026.1 GCA_009693245.1 Betaproteobacteria bacterium
CATCGAAGAATCCAGGCTGCTTGGGTTTGGGTTGCTTCCTGCGTTTGTCTTTCTTCATCGGCCTCGGGATCACTTTGCGCTTCGAGACTTTTTATCACATCGATTCCATACACACTACTCTAGAATGCTGAATTATTAGAGGTGCCCTAGCGTCAAGGCGCGCTGCGAGGAAGGCCAGGTCGAGGATGTTTATCCCTACCGCCAAGCCATACGCTTCGCGTCTCGCTTCCGTAAAGGCAATTTCAAGCCAAATCATTGATCTTTTCGTGTAATTCAAGAGACATTCTTCCCTCACCCTCGGTCCCTCTTCCGGCGGGAGAGGGAGACAAAAAGCCCTTCTCCCCACGGGAGAATGGTGGCTATGAGGGAAACGATCTTGAATTAAAGTACCGTCATGTTTTTTTGGAATGCCCGATAGTTAGAGAGGATTTATGGCCAAGCTACATACACCCCTGTGCGATCTTCTGGGGATTCGCCTCCCCATCATTCAAGCGCCCATGGCCAGTGCCGCGTCACCCGCGTTGGTGAAGGCGGTGTCCGCCGCCGGGGCGTTAGGGTCTTTCGGTTGCGCCTACTCTCAGCCGGAAGCGATGCTGAAAGAGGCCGCTGAAGTGAGGGCGCATACGAACAAGCCTTTTCAGCTCAATTTCTTCGTCTCCCCGCAGCCCGAGCCCGTGGCGGGCGCCTCGCAGCGCGCCGCCATCGATGCGGTCGCGCGTTATTACGCGGAACTCGGATTGCCGGCGCCGGAGCCGGTTCAGCCGCCTTTCGCCCCGGACTTGAATGCACAACTGGCCGCCGCCAAGGAAATCCGGCCCGCGGTGTTGAGCGTTCACCTGGCGGAATTACCAGTGCGCACCATTCGCGAGTTTCAATCCATGGGTGTCAGGGTGGGGGCCAGCGCGACATGCATCGCCGAGGCCAAGCACCTGGAGCGTTTGGGCGTGGATTACATCGTGGCGCAAGGCGGCGATGCGGGCGGGCACCGCGGCACGTACATGAAAGATCCCTACGACGCCATGACCGGCACCCTGTCACTTACGCGCATGTTGGTGCGTTCGGTGTCCACGCCCATCGTGGCGGCTGGTGGCATCATGGATGGCGCGGGTATCGCGGCGGCATTGGCCCTGGGCGCGCAAGGCGCGCAATTGGGTACGGCTTTCATTCCCTGTCCCGAGGCCGGGGCACCCGAAGTGCACAAGCGCAGCTTGCTCGCGCAACAAGACGACAACTCAACCATCACCGAAAAATTCACCGGCAAGCCCGCGCGCGGAATTACCAATCGCTATATTCGCGAAGCCAGATCGAACCCGCAACTACCGTTCCCCATCCAGCATGGATTGACGGGAAAAATGCGCGCCACTTCCGGCAAGACAGGCAACCCGGATTTCGCCGCCATGTGGTGCGGCCAAGCGGCGTCGCTGTCCCGCGCCCTGCCGGCGGCTCAGTTGGTGGCGGTGTTGGAAGCGGAGACCCTGGAAGCGCTCGACCGTTTGGCGAGCTTACGCGGCTAGAAAACGTAGCCGAATCCCGCTTGAATCACAGGCCATAAGCGGAAATCCTCGAGTTCGGTTTCCAATTGGGCTCGCTCTGCCTGCGCGTCGCTGGTGAGTTGGGCGCATTGGGCCGTGACGCCGCAGGTTAAATCGAGCCTCACCTTGGGCGATTGTTGGTACAGGACGCCCAAGTCAATGGAATAGGAAAATCCTTTCTTGGTCACGTTACCGAAGCCAACGCCCAGGAAGGGGGCGAACTTGTTGAATTCGATCTTTCCGGAAAGGGACCCGACTTCCGCGGCGTTGTAGGTCACTCCATTGAACTCGAAGGCGCCCCGGGTAGGCCGGGCCAGAACGGAGAAATTGGTCCCGTTGTAGAACGCGCCAAGACTCAAGCGGAAAGCATGGCCGCCAGGGTGCCAGTCGACGGTAATCCCCGCGCTGCGTAGCTTGAATTCAGCATCGTAATTTACATTACTCTCCGTGAGGGTCTCATCCACGCTGTAGCCATTCAAGCCCGCGCGAATGGCCCAATGCTCGGAGATGCCACCGCCCACCTCAAGGCCTAAGCCGAGAGTACCGAAACGCCCCAGCAAGGCAAGGCCACCTTGGCCCGCTTGTGCAGTGGCAATTCCGGCCAGAAGCGACATTCCCAAAAGAACATTTCGCGTGCTTTCTCCCTATCGGTTGGTGGCGACTCGGTTCGCCAGTGAGACTAAACTACGACAGGTCAAGCAAGTGCTTGAGAGCCGCCGCCGCGGTTGAGCCCCAAATAGTCACGCATTGAAGGAATACCATGAAAGATCCCATCGTAATCATATCCGCCGTGCGCACCCCCATGGGCGCATTTCAAGGCGAATTGAAGGACTTTACCGCGGCGGAGCTTGGAGCCCAAGCCATTCGCGCCGCCATCGACCGCAGCGGTATCGAACCGGCGGACGTGCAGGAAGTCATCATGGGTTGCGTGTTGCCCGCCGGCCAGGGCCAAGCCCCCGCGAGACAAGCGGCCCTGGGCGGCGGACTTCCGCTGTCCGTGGGGTGCACCACCATCAACAAGATGTGCGGATCTGGAATGAAAGCCGCCATGCTGGCCCACGACCTACTGGCCGCGCGAACCAACGACATCATGATCGCCGGCGGCATGGAGAGCATGACCAACGCGCCCTACCTCCTACCGAAGGCGCGCGCGGGTTACCGCATGGGACACCAGCAGGTGCTTGATCACATGTTCCTCGATGGATTGGAGGATGCCTATGACAAGGGGCGTTTGATGGGAAGCTTCGCGGAGGATTGCGCCGGCAAATTCGGATTTACCCGCGCCGAACAAGATGCCTTCGCCATCACCTCGCTTGAGCGTGCGCAAAAGGCCAACAATGAAGGCTGGTTCGCCTGGGAGACCGTGCCGCTATCCCTCAAATCGGGAAAGGGCGACCGCTTCATGGATAAAGACGAGCAACCCTTCAAAGCGAATTTCGAAAAGATTCCGCAACTCAAGCCAGCCTTCCGCAAGGACGGAACTGTCACGGCCGCTAACTCTAGTTCCATTTCCGATGGCGCCGCGGCGCTGGTGATGATGCGCCGCACAGTTGCCGAGAAGCGCGGCCTGCGTCCAATCGCCACGATAATAAGCCATGCCACTCATGCGCAAGAACCCGGTTGGTTCACCACGGCGCCTGTGGGTGCCATCCAGAAATTATTCGGCAAGACGGGTTGGAAGACCGAGGACGTGGATCTTTATGAAATCAACGAAGCCTTCGCCGTGGTGACCATGGCGGCGATGAGAAAACACACGTTGCCCCATGAGAAGGTCAATATCCACGGCGGCGCCTGTGCGTTGGGCCACCCCATCGGCGCGTCCGGTGCGCGCATACTCGTTACACTCATCGGCGCATTGCGTAAGCGGGGATCGAAGCGAGGGGTCGCCTGCCTGTGCATCGGTGGCGGAGAAGCGACCGCCATGGCAATCGAACTTTCTTGAGGAATGCAATCATGGCGCGCAAGCTAATATCATCGGGATCGAGCTTCGAGAAAACCGCCGGGTATAGCCGGGCCGTGGTGGACGGCGATTGGGTGTTTGTCAGCGGCACCACGGGTTACGACTATCCCACCATGACCATCAGCAACGATGTCGCCATGCAGACTCGCCAAGCCTTCGAAAACATCAAGGCCGCCTTGGCCCAGGCTGGTTGTACGCTGGCGGACGTGGTTCGCGTTCGCTATTACCTTGCGCAGCGGCAACACTTCCATGAGCTTGCCCCGGTATTCGGGCAGTATCTGGGTGAGGCGCGGCCGGCTGCCACGGCGGTCATTTGCGATTTGATCGAACCCGCAATGAAGATAGAGATTGAAGTGACGGCTCGAAAGCGCGCGTGACCGGATCCACCGGGGTAACGGGAACCGGCATGTAAGCGCCACTTACCACGCGGGGAAAGGATGGTCCACTGACCATGAAATTCGTGCATCGGATGACGTAATTTCATGGTAGAGTCTTTTAATGATTAGCCGCCAACCTACCCTGGAAGCTCTTGGGGCCGCGCTCTCTCGAAGCCGAATCGTCGTGCTGGCGGGGCCGCGCCAGTGCGGGAAAACCACGATGGCTCGCACGATGGTAGCGGAAGATTCGGCGAACTACTTCGATCTCGAAGATCCAGCCAGCCTCGCCCGTTTGAGCGAGCCCATGACCGCCCTTGCTCCGTTACGAGGCTTGGTCGTCATCGACGAAGTACAGAGGCGCCCAGAATTGTTTCCGGTGCTGCGAGTACTAGCGGACCGGCGCGAAGCCCCTGGCCAGTTTCTCGTTCTCGGTAGCGCCACGGGGGAATTGCTACGCCAATCGTCCGAGAGCCTCGCGGGCCGCGCGGAACGTGTTCATATGGGTGGCTTTACCCTGCCCGAATTGGGAGCCCTGGCGGAGAACCGCCTTTGGTTGCGCGGCGGATTTCCGCTTTCCTACCTCGCGAAGAACGATACCGATAGCGCGGTCTGGCGCAAAAACTTCATCCAGTCCCTACTGGAAAGCGACTTTCCGCAATGGGGTGTAAGGGTGCCATCGGCCGCGCTTCTACGCTTCTGGACCATGCTGGCGCACTACCATGGCCAAACATGGAATGCGGCGGAGCCGGCGCGTGCATTGGGCGTGAGTGAGTCCACCGCGCGCCGTTACCTGGATTTGCTCGCGGACGCTTACATGATCCGGGTGCTGCAGCCGTATCACGCCAACATCGCCAAGCGGCAAATCAAATCTCCGAAAATCTACTTCCGGGACAGCGGTCTCTTACATCAGATGCTGGGCATCTCCGCCGATAAAGCTCTTCTTACTCATCCGAAAGTGGGGGCGTCGTGGGAAGGGTTCGTTCTCGAGCAGACACTCGCGGTCTTGCAACCCGATGAGATCTATTATTGGGGCACGCACCAGGGCGCCGAGATTGACCTCGTGGCGAGAAAGGCCGGTATGTTGTTCGGCATCGAGTGTAAGCGCATCGACGCGCCGGCCATGACGCCCTCGATCAGAATCGCCATGGATGATCTTGGGCTGGATCGTGTCGCGGTGATTTACCCGGGATCGAAGCGCTATTCCATCGCCGAGCGAGTCGAAGCCGTGCCCTTGGGCTCCATCGTTTGGCCGGAGCGATACCTCGCCCGCCCGGAGTCCCATGGGATAGCATTGGCCAGATCATCATTGGACTGAACTCATGAATAAGCCCATCGATTTCTACTTCGACTTCACCTCGCCCTACGGTTATCTGGCGGCTACCAAGATCGGCGCGCTCGCACGCAAATACGGGCGTGACGTGAAATGGAATCCCATTTTGCTCGGCGTGGTATTCAAGGCCACCGGCTCACCCATCGTGGCGACCATGCCGCTTAAGGGCGATTACATTGCCCACGATGCCTTGCGCAGCGCGCGCTTCATGGATGTGCCCTTTCGTATGCCGGGCAAGTTTCCTATCGCGGGAGTGGCACCCGCGCGCATCGCTTGTTGGGTACGCAATAGCGCGCCGGAAAAAATAGAAGCGGCGGTGCTTGCCATGTATCGCGCGTACTTTGTGGATGACCTCGATATCTCCGCTCCCGAGATCGCCGCGAAGGCAGTGGCGCGCGCAGGTGTCGATGAAGCCGCGGCGCTCGCCGCGACGAACGACAGCACAATCAAGGAGCAACTCAAGAACGAAGTCCAGGCCGCCTTGGATCGCAAAGTATGCGGTTCGCCCTACGCCATCATCGATGGCGAGCCGTTCTGGGGAGCGGACCGGCTCGACCAGATGGACCGTTGGTTGCGGCAGGGCGGGTTCTAGCGGTGCCGCAACTTCAGTCCAAGCTCAACACGCGTTCGCCTGAATTCCTGGCGAATGCACAGGCGATGGACGCGCTGGTACGCGACCTACGAGCGAAGGCGGAATTGGTGGCGCAAGGCGGGGATGAAGCCTCACGCCAAAAACACGCGGCACGAGGGAAATTATTGCCGCGCGAGCGCGTGCGGCAATTGTTGGATCCCGGTTCGCCCTTTCTCGAACTCTCGCAGTTGGCCGCCTGGGACATGTACGACACGCCAGTTCCGTCGGCCGGCATCATCACGGGCATTGGCCGCATCGGCGGGCAGGAGTGCGTCGTTGTCGTGAATGACGCCACCGTCAAGGGCGGCACCTACTTTCCCGTGACGGTGAAGAAGCATCTGCGCGCCCAGGAAATCGCCCAGCAAAACCGCCTGCCGTGCATTTACCTGGTGGATTCGGGCGGCGCCAATTTGCCCAACCAGGACGAAGTTTTCCCTGACCGAGAGCACTTCGGGCGCATCTTCTACAACCAAGCCAACATGTCCGCGCTGGGCATTCCGCAGATCGCGGTGGTGATGGGTTCGTGTACCGCGGGGGGCGCCTATGTGCCGGCCATGTCGGACGAGGCCATCATCGTGAAGAACCAGGGCACCATCTTCCTCGGCGGGCCGCCCCTGGTGAAAGCCGCGACTGGCGAAGAAGTGAGCGCGGAAGAGCTAGGCGGCGCCGACGTGCACGCTCGAGTTTCTGGAGTGGCGGACCACTACGCCATGAACGACCAACACGCCTTGGAGATGGCGCGGCGCATCGTGGGCCATCTTAACCGGCGCAAATCCATCATGCCCGCCTTGCGCGAGCCGCGCGAGCCCGCCTACGATCCGGCGGAATTGCACGGCGTCATTCCCACTGACACGCGCAAGCCCTATGACGTACGAGAAGTCATCGCGCGCATGGCCGATGGCAGCGAGCTGGATGAGTTCAAGGCGCTCTACGGCACCACGCTGGTGTGCGGCTTCGCCCACATCTTTGGCTACCCCGTGGGCATCGTCGCCAACAATGGCATTCTCTTCTCAGAGTCTGCGCTGAAGGGCGCGCACTTCATCGAGCTATGCGCCCAACGCGGTATTCCGCTCATCTTCCTGCAGAACATCACGGGATTCATGGTGGGCAAGAAGTACGAAGCCGGCGGTATCGCGCGCGACGGCGCCAAGATGGTAACCGCAGTGGCCTGCGCCAAGGTGCCTAAATTCACCGTCATCATCGGCGGCAGCTTCGGCGCCGGCAACTACGGCATGTGCGGCCGCGCCTACTCGCCGCGCTTCCTGTGGATGTGGCCCAACGCCAGAATATCCGTATTGGGTGGCGAGCAAGCCTCTCGTGTGCTGGCGACAGTGAAACGCGAAGGCCTGGAGAAATCGGGCAAGACCTGGAGCAAGGAAGAAGAAGAAGTCTTCATGGCGCCCATTCGCGCTCAATACGAACATCAAGGCCATCCCTATTACGCCACCGCGCGGCTGTGGGACGACGGCGTGATCGATCCCGCCGAAACCCGTCGCGTGCTGGGGCTGGGAATATCGGCGAGCCTGAATGCACCCATCGAAGAGACGAAGTTTGGTGTGTTTAGGATGTAGATCTAGTTGAAGATGAAGACTCGCGGCTTAATAAGCCGTAATGGCAGTCCGCTGCCTGCGAATAGCGCCTGATTGGTTCAAGCCAGAACCCGCCCTACCCAAGGCTTACTCCCAGCACCTTCCCAATCCCATAAGTAAGCGCTCCGGCCGCCGCACCGATCAGCATCATGCGGAACCCGCCGCGGAAGGCGCGTCTTCCGGTGAACAGGCTAGAGGTTGCGCCCACGCCGAACAAGCTGGCGGCGGTGAGGCAGATGGTCCACGGCAGCGGAGTATTCAAATGCAGTGCAAAGGGTATTAGCGGAACCGCCGCACCCAATCCAAACGATGCGAAGGAAGACAAGGCCGCGCCCCATGGCGAACCCAGCTCGTCGGGGTTAAGGCCCAGCTCCTCGCGGGCCAGAGCGTCCAGGCCGCGTTCGGGATCGGCCACCATGGAGGCGGCGAGGCGCTGGGCTTCTGCTCTCTCCAAGCCGCGCGCTTCGTAGATCAAGGCCAGCTCGGAGGCTTCTTCTTCCGGGTATTCGGCCAGTTCGTCGCGCTCCAACGCGATTTGATATTCATACATTTCGCGTTGCGATCGCACCGAAACGTATTCTCCAGCAGCCATGGAGAAAGCACCTGCCAGCAGCCCGGCCACCCCAGAGAGCAGGATCAAGCCGGGTTGGGCCGTCGCGCCCGCCACGCCGAGAATTAGGCTGGCATTGGAGACCAAGCCGTCGTTCACGCCGAAGACAGCGGCGCGCAGGTTTCCCCCGCCGGACAGTCCGCTATGGGCGCGTTCCATTCCGGTGGCGGGATCGGGCGCCGCATGGCCCAAATCGGAACCGGTGTAGACGGACATCCCGCGCACTTTCATGGCCGCCAATACCGAATGCATCGCCCTGGGACCGTACCGGCGCGTAAGGCCGGCTACGATGCGCGTGCGCAATGACGGCGCAAACTCCGGCGGGACCGAAAGTCCCGTCTTGCTGGCCCTCTTCGCCCAATGTTCGGCTTGGCTCTCGGCTTCGCGTCCCAATTCCCTGAAGAGCTTTTCGCGCACCGTGCCGCGTTCAATCTCCGCCAGTACGCGGTAGAGGTAAGCGGAACCTTGTTCTTCTCGCCAGCTATGGAGTTCTTGCATGTCTACCTTTTGAATTAAACGCGAGGGCTTTAGGGCGCCTCTAAAAATGCACAGAATGGGGTGAGGTCGAGCCGAGGAGCGCAGGTGTACGAGGAGTACATTGAGCACCGCAGGTTCGAGATCGGCCCATTATGGGAATTTTTGGAGGCGCCCTTTAGCTATGCTACCGTCGCGCCCCATCTAAAGTGAACCATTATGCCGCTCGCCACCCTCGAATCCGTTTGCCTCGCTTATGGCCATGTGCCGCTTTTGGATCACGCCAGTCTCGTTCTCGAAAGCGGCGAGCGGGTTGGCCTGATCGGGCGCAATGGCACGGGCAAAAGCAGCCTCTTGAAAATCCTCGCCAATCAATCTCACCCCGACGATGGCGTGGTGTGGCACCGGCCCGGGCTGCGCTTGGCCTACGTGGCGCAAGAACCCATCTTGGATCCCACCCACACCGTATTCGAATCCGCGCTGCAAGGGCTGGGGCCGGTGAAACAACTACTGATCGACTACGACCACGTCATCCACGCGGTGGAGAAGGATCATAGCGATGAGTCGATGGCCCGGCTCACCCACCTATCGAGCGAACTGGATGCGCAGCATGCGTGGAGCTTCAAGTCGCGGGTGGAAATCGTGCTCTCGCGTCTGCAACTGAATGCGGAAGCGCTGGTGAGCACACTATCGGGAGGACAGAAGAAACGCCTGGCCCTGGCGCAAGCCATGGTGAGCGAACCCGAAGTCCTGTTATTGGATGAGCCCACCAACCATCTGGATATCTCATCCATCGAGTGGCTGGAATCGCTGCTCACGGAATTCACCGGCGCGCTGGTGCTCATTACCCATGACCGCCGCTTTCTCGACCTGGTGGTGACCCGCATCGCCGAACTGGACCGCGGCCGCCTCAACACTTATCCGGGCAATTTCTCGCAGTACCAAACCCTCAAGGCGCAGCAACTCGCCGATGAAACGGTGCGCAACGAGAAGTTCGATAAGTTGCTCGCGCAAGAAGAAGTGTGGATCCGGCGCGGCATCGAGGCACGCCGCACCCGCGATGTGGGGCGCATCCGGCGGCTAGAAGCCTTGCGGCTCGCGCGCGCGGCTCGCCGCGAACGCACGGGAACCGCGAAGATCGGCGTGGATGCGGGCGAGCGCTCCGGAAAACTCGTGGCGGAGCTGGACGGCGTGAGCAAATCCTTCGGTGACAAGGTGGTGGTGAAAAGCTTTTCTTGCCGCATCCAGCGCGGTGACCGCGTGGGATTCGTCGGGCCGAACGGCGCGGGTAAAACCACCTTGCTTAAACTGATCTTGGGGGAATTGCAGCCGGACGCGGGAAAAGTACGCTTGGGCTCGAAGCTCGCCATCGCTTACTACGATCAGTTCCGCAACCAACTTGACGAGGAAGCCACGGTACTGGACACCGTGGCGCAAGGTTCGGACTTCGTGGAAGTGGAAGGCCAGCGCAAGCACGTCATGAGCTACCTCGGCGAGTTTTTGTTTCCGCCACAACGCGTGCGCTCGCCGGTAAAGTCCTTGAGCGGGGGCGAGCGCAACCGGCTCTTGCTCGCGCGATTATTCACCAAGCCCGTGAACCTGCTGGTGTTGGACGAACCCACCAACGATCTGGACATCGAGACGTTGGAGCTATTGGAATCCCTACTTCAGGAATACGAAGGCACCGTGTTTCTCGTGAGCCACGACCGAGCGTTTCTCGATAACGTGGTGACGCAGGTCATCGCCTGGGATGGCCCAGGCAACTGGGTGGAGAATCCGGGCGGTTACGACGAGTGGATGCGGGTGGTGAGCGCCCGAGAAGAGCGCGCCAAGGTACCGCCACCGGCCGCCCCGAAACCCGTTGCCGCGCAACGCACCGCGCGCCCCGAGAAGTTGAGTTTCAAGGAAACCCAGGAACTGAAGTCGCTACCCGCGACGATCGAATCCCTGGAAAAAGAGCAAACGGAACTCAGCCGCGTTATGTCGGACGCGGGCTTCTACAAATCCGATCCTGCGGATGTGAAACGAGCGAGCGAGCGCGTCGCGCAAATCGAGCAACTACTCTCCGAAGCCCTGGAACGCTGGACCGAATTGGAAGCCAAGGCCCGCTGAGAAATTCGGGCTAGGTCAGCGGCAGCATTACCACCGCTTGGTAGGCGGGCCGTTGCTTGAGCAAACCGATCCAGCGCCGGATATTAGGAAATTCCTGGCGATCGATATCCAGGGAGAACCAGCGCCAGATAGCGCAACCCATGGGGATGTCGCCCATGGTCAAACGCTCGCCCGCCACGAAGGCGCGCTGCTTCAAATGATTGTCGAAGTAGCCAAGGATTTCGTTCGTGTTCATACGCGCGTCTTCCATGACCTTGGGGTCGCGCTGGTCCACCGGCGTGCGAACCAAATTCCAGAATAGCGGGCGGAAGGCGGGCCAGAAGGTGGTGTTCTGCCAGTCCATCCACATGTCCGCCTCGGCTCGCACCATGGGATCTTCGGGCCAGAGTTTTCCTTCTCCATGCTTGGCCGCCAAGTACCGAACGATGGCGTTGGATTCCCACATCACGAAGGCGCCGTCTTCCAGCGTAGGCACCAATCCGTTGGGATTGAGCGCGCGGTATTGCGGCGTGTTCACCACCCCGAAGGCCGCGCCCGCATCCAGGCGTTGGTACTGCAATCCCAATTCCTCGCAGCACCACAGCGGTTTTTGCACGTTGACGGAGTTGTTACGTCCCCAAATTTTCAGCATGACAAGCTCCTATTCCCCCGCGCGCATGCGATCGAGCGTGGCGTCGATCAATTTGCGCGAAATACTGATGGGATTGGGTAGGGTGGGCAGCCGGTCCAGGGTGAACCAGCCGGCGGCTTCGATCTCCGAGGGATCGGGTTGAATCTCGCCGCCGGCGTAATCGCAATTGAAAGCGATCATCAGGGAATGCGGGAAGGGCCAGGACTGGCTGGCGAAATAGCGCAGGTTGGTCACCGCTATTCCCACCTCCTCCTTCACTTCGCGGTGAAGACAATGCTCCAAACTCTCGCCCGGCTCCACGAAACCCGCCAACGCGCTGTACATACCAGGCGCGAAATGCGGTGAGCGCGCCAGCAGGAGTTCGTTATCGCGCCGGATGAGCGCCATCACCGCCGGAGCCATGCGCGGGTAATGCAGTTGGTCGCAACGCGGGCACTGGCGCGCCCGCTCCCCCGGCTTGATCACGGTCTGCGTACCGCAACGCCCGCAAAATTGGTGGCTGCGATCCCAATCCACGATCTGCACCGCGCGCCCGGCGATGGCGAAATGGCGATCGTCGAGCAGACCGAACAAACTGCGAAGCCCCGCCCAGATCATGCCGCCGGGGGCAGCCACCTGCGCTTCGCACTCCGCGGAGTAGCAGTGCACCTCGCCCAGGCGTCCAAGGTATTGCCGGCGCAAGGGTTTAAGACCTATCTCTTCCAGCTCGCGCAGGCGGGGAACTTCAGCGCGGACATGATCCTTGCGGACGAGCAATTGATTGCCCTGAAATGTGAACCACAAGGCCGATTCGGCAATTTCGCCGTCGGGCGCGACCAGTGGAAGAAAAATTTCGGACACGGCTAGGCTCAGTCGGCAGGTAGGTGCCGAATACTAATCCATCTCGGCGCACAGGTTGGATGGGTCCATCCGCACCCAGCTATTCCGCAATGTGCGGATTCCCCCTATCTGCGCTTCGAGGGACAATGCGAACGACGCATGTTTGTTCGATGGAGCAATGGAAAACTGTTTGGTAGCATGAAGACATGAAAATCGCAGCTGCGGCAAACCCCAGGGAAAGGCAAGAAGAACTCGGACAGTTCCTCACCGCTGCTCCAGTGGCGGATTTCATGTCGTCAATGTTTGGCCAACTTCCGCGAACGGTACGATTGCTTGATGCGGGCGCGGGCGCACTCGCCGCGGCTTTCGTCTCCCGGTGTCGTGAAGAACGCAGCGCAGTCGCTACCATCGAAGCCACCCTCTATTAAGTCGACGGCGCAATCCTAGACGCGCTGGGGGTGACGATACGCGAGTGTGAGAATCTCTGCTCGAAGGCGGGCATTCGCTTCACCTTCACTATCCATCCGGAAGGCTTCATCCAAGAAATGTCGGCCCGCCTCGCGGGAGGTTTGTTCGGTTCGCCGCCGCCTGCGTTCGATGTGGCCATCGCGAATCCGCCTTATCGCAAAATCAACGCTGACTCGGCGGAGCGGCGCGCACTGCGTTTAGCCGGAGTCGAGACCAGCAATCTCTATACAGGCTTCATTGCGCTCATCCAGCGGCTATTGGTTCCCGGTGGCCAACTGGTCGGAATTACGCCGCGGAGCTTTTGTAATGGCCCTTACTTCCGCCCGTTTCGCGAAGACCTCCTGAGCCAGTTTGAGCTTCGCCGCCTGCATGTTTTCGAATCACGCCAGGCGGCCTTCCGCGACGACAGCGTGTTGCAGGAGAACATCATTTTCCATGTAGTGAAGGGCCGTAACCAACCACGCGACGTTCTCATCTCCACCAGCAGCGGGGTGCAGGGCGAAAGCATCTCGGAGGCGGCCTTTCCATTCACCGAGATCGTTCGTCCGAACGACGCCGAGAAGTTCATGCACATCCCTCCACGACAAGCCACGCCAGGGCTAAAGAAGCGTTGGACGGCCTCGGTTGCAGTCAGGCCTCGCTGGGGCTCACCGTTTCAACAGGTCGCGTTGTGGATTTCCGGCTCAAGGACGCGATTCGCAAGGAACCTGAAAGCGGAACCGTGCCGCTGGTCTATCCGTGCCACTTTAACGGAGGAACCGTCCATTGGCCAAAGCCCAAAGGCCGCAAGCCTAACGCCATTCTCGACAATGACGAGACGCGCGCATGGCTCGTGCCTTCCGGGGTGTATCTGCTTACGAAACGCTTCACGTCCAAAGAAGAGGGCCGGCGTCTTGTGGCGTGTTTGTTCGATCCCGACTTGGTGAAAGCGGACCGGATCGGATTCGAGAACCATCTGAACTATTTCCATGCGAACGGTCACGGATTGGAGCGTTCTCTGGCCGTTGGCCTATATGCCTTCCTAAACTCCACCGTGGACGACCAGTATTTTCGGCGCTTTAGCGGTCACGCACAGGTGAACGCCACCGATCTGCGCATCCTTGCCTATCCCGGCCGAGACACGCTACAATCAGCGGGCCTTGAATTGAGGGCGCTTGACCTGTCGCAGGACGAGATCGACAAGCTCGTCCGCAAGCATCTTGATGCCTGCCGATAATCCCGGCCGCAAAGCAACCGCCCGAAAGCGGAGGCTACCCGAAGCCATGGAGGTGTTAAGCGCCTTGCAGTTCGGCCCGAAGCAGCAAAACGAAACCGCCGCTTACTCGTTGCTGGCTTTGCTCGACCTTCAGCCAGATGCCTCGTGGGCCGGTGCACAGGCTCCCCTGCGCGGCATTACCCCAATCATCGACTTCATCGCCATGGCCTACGCCAATCGCTACGCGCCCAACACGCGCGAGACCATTCGCGACGATGCCGTGAAGTTCTTCGTGGAAGACGGACTTCTGCCGCGCAATCCCGATGACCCCAAGCGTCCGGCCAACAGCGGGAAGATGGTCTATCAGATTGAACCAGCCGCTCTCGCACTCTTGCGAAAGTTCGGGACTCCGGGATGGGCCTCTGGGTTGCGGCGTTATCTCGCCAGTCGCGAAACGCTCAAGCACGAGATTGCCCGCAAGCGCGACCTCGCGCGCGTGCCCGTCACCTTGCCCGACCGATCCCAAGTCGCGCTCTCTCCGGGTGGCCAGAATCCGCTCATCAAGGCCATCATCGAAGACTTCTGCCCCGCCTTCGCTCCCGGTGGCGTTGTGCTCTACATCGGCGACACCGAGAACAAGTTCGTTCATTTAGAGACCGCAGGCTTGGCCGCGCTCGGCGTCACGTTGGATTCCGCCGCCAAAATTCCCGATGTCATTGTCCACCACACTGCCAGGAATTGGCTTCTGCTCATCGAAGCTGTCACCAGCGCTGGGCCAGTGGACGGCAAGCGCCGCAAGGAACTTAAAGGCCTCTTCGCAGGTTGTAAAGCCGGCCTCGTGTTCGTTAGCGCGTTCGAGAGCCGTCGCACCCTGCAAACCTTCGTTTCGCACATCGCGTGGGAATCCGAGGTATGGATCGCCGAAGACCCGGACCACATGATCCACTTCAACGGAGAACGTTTCCTTGGGCCGTATCCGGACGTGATGCCGACAAAGCCATGATTGCACACAGATAGGGCTCACATCCACCTGTTCATTCATCAAGCCAGCGGCTCTTTATACTGGCTCAACCAAAAGATAATCATCGCATGGCAAATGAAGTAAATCCGCGCCCCGTGCGAGCCGTCCTGGCCGCGGTGCAACTGCCGCGGGTCAGCGACCTCGATTTCGAGGCGTCGTTGAACGAGTTGCGCGAGCTTGCGAAGACTCTGGGTTTCGAGATCGCGGGCACGTTCATACAGAAGCGCTCCAGCTTTGACACCACGGCCTATCTGGGCATTGGCAAGCGGCAAGAGATGCGGCGCTTCGTGGAAGACAAGGCCGAGGACGAGAAAGGCGCGCCATCGAACGCCGGCGGCGAGCGCAAAGCGGCGAAGAGCGGCGCCGCCAGGGCGAAGGAGGCCGCGCAGTCCGAGGTCGATCCGGAAACACGCCGCGCCGACATCGTGTTAGTCGATCATGAGATCTCCCCATCGCAGGCGCGCAACCTCGAAATCGAAGTCGGTTGCGAAGTGATGGACCGAACCATGGTCATACTGGAGATTTTTCACCGGCATGCGCGCTCGCGCGCGGCACGGGCGCAAGTGGAAATCGCCCGGCTGGGTTACATGGCGCCGCGCCTGCGCGAAGCGGCAAAACTGGCCGGGCCGCAGGGGCGCCAGCGCAGCGGCACGGGCGGCCGGGGCGCGGGCGAATCGCATGGCGAATTGGACCGGCAAAAAATCCGCAATCGCATCGCCGAACTGCAAGAGGAAATAAAGGCCATGGATGCGGAGCGCAAGACGCAGCGCGCGCGGCGCCAGGAGCAGCAGGGAATCATGCGTGTCGCGCTGGTGGGCTACACGAATGCGGGAAAATCCAAATTGATGCGCGCGCTCACCGGCAGCGAAGTGCTGGTAGCCAACAAGCTCTTCGCCACGCTCGATACCACGGTGCGCGCGCTGCATCCCGAAGGCGTGCCACGAGTGTTGGTCAGCGACACGGTCGGGTTCATCAAGAATCTACCGCACGATCTTGTTGCTTCATTCAAGTCCACGCTGGAAGAGGCAGCCGAGGCTTCTTTGCTTATCCATGTCGCCGACGCGAGCGATCCAGGTTACGAACGCCAGATAGCGGTCACCGACGCAGTGCTCAATGAGATAGACGCCCAGGCCGTACCGCGCCTGCACGTGTTCAACAAAATCGACTGCGCCGGCGATACGGGTGCGCAAGAGGCGCATGCGGTGGCGTTGCGCGCGCAGTATCCCGGCTGCTTGGTAATGAGCGCGCTTAACGCGGACGATGTCGCCAGACTGCATGAGACGATCATGGCGTTTTTCCGCAAGGACTTGGCCGAGGCCAGCATATTTCTGCCTTGGCCGGCGCAGAAAATTCGAGGGGAGATTTTCTCGAACTGCGAAGTGCTGGAGGAGAGGGCCGAAGCGGAAGGGACGTTTTTTCGCGTGCGCGGCGAGGCTGGCACGGTAAACGGACTGAGCAAGATGTTCGGCCAAACGAAGTAAATGCAGCTTTACGGGATGGCTGGGTAGTTTGGCTCGGTTCCACCGACCTATTAAACTCCAAGAGGAGGATGTTCTGAAAATCGCCATGGTCGCCTTAGCAGTACTCGTCTTATCGGCGTGCGAAAGCTACGCGCCGCAGCGCTACGCCCCCGTCCCTGACAATACCCCCGTGTTGCGTAGTATTGGTTTGGGAAACATTAAAGTCGAGTCATTTATTATGTCAGCAGCGTTCGCTGCAACTTGCAGAGGTGGAATAACTGTCGATCCTCCCGTGAACATGACGTTCCAGGGTTATTTGCAGACTGCTCTCGCAGACGAATTAAAGGTCGCTGGCCTTTATAACGCGATCAGTCCAAGGGTTGTGCTTTCTGGCGATCTCGACATATTGGAGTCCTCGTCGATCAAGAATTTAACGAGGGGGGAGTGGAGTATTGGACTACGTATTAGCTCATCGAATGGAAGGAGCACCCATGTATTCGAGCGGTACGAATTCGAGAGTGGGTTCGGGGGGATTACCGCATGCAGGCGATCTGCGGAAGCTTTTCTACCCGCCGTGCAAAGTCTTATTTCAAAGTTGGTGAGGAGTCGTGAGTTTCGGGCTCTGATAGAGACCTAACACCAGAAGGAGTGATCGTACAGACAACAACCGGGCTGGGCTTTCCGACGTGCCGCATGCCAAGCGTGATATGCCTGGCCAGCGGTGAGCGGCCCTAACGCTTCGGCAGGAATAAATCCGTAATGCTGCCCTTCGCGATTTCCGCCGCGAAGAAAATCGTTTCCGATAGCGTGGGATGCGGGTGAATGGTGAGGCCGATATCGCCCGCCTCCGCGCCCATTTCCAATGCCAACACCGTTTCCGAAATAAGTTCTCCGGCATTGGGGCCAACGATGGCGGCACCCAGTAAGCGCTTGGTGTTTTTATCGAAGAGGAGCTTGGTGATGCCCTCGTCGCGGCCCGTGGTGAGCGCGCGACCGCTGGCGGCCCAAGGGAAGGATGCTTTTTCGTATTCGATTCCTTGGGCCTTCGCGGCGGTTTCGGTCAACCCCATCCACGCCACCTCTGGATCGGTGTAGGCCACCGAAGGGATGGTGCGGGCATCGAAGGCCGCCTTGTGGCCCGCGATGACTTCGGCCGCCGTCTTGCCCTCGTGCGAGGCTTTGTGGGCCAGCATGGGCTCGCCCACGATGTCGCCGATGGCGAAGATGTGTGGCACGTTGGTGCGCAACTGTTTGTCCACGGCGATGAATCCGCGGTCCGTCACGTGCACCCCGGCGGCTTCCGCGTTGATGGTTTTTCCGTTTGGCCTGCGCCCGACGGAGAGCAGCACGCGGTCATACACTTGCGGTTGTGGCGCGCCTTCGCCTTCGAAAGTGGCGCGGATACCTTCCTTGAGCGACTCAAGCTTGGCGACCTTGGTCTTGAGCAATACCGCCTCATAGCGTTTTGCCACGCGGTTGTGCAGCGGCTTGATGATGTCACGGTCGGCGCCTGGAATCAATCCGTCGAGTAATTCCACGACGGTCACCTTCGAGCCCAGCGAGTGGTACACCGTGGCCATCTCCAAGCCGATGATGCCCCCGCCGATGACGAGCAATCGCTTGGGCGTGTCCTTGAGCGCCAGCGCGCCGGTGGAATCCATCAAGCGCTCGTCGTCGTAGGGAAATCCCGGTATGCGCGCGGGTTCCGATCCCGCCGCGATGATGGCGTTGTCGAAGGAGATTTTCTTCTTGCCTTCGGCGGTGTCCACTTCCAGCATGTGCGAGGAAACGAAACGGCCACTGCCTTGCACCACCTGCACCTTGCGTTGCTTGGCGAGACCCGCCAATTCTTTTGTAAGCTTGCCGACGACATTGTCCTTCCATCCCCGCAGTGCATTGAGATCGACTTGAGGCGCGCCGAATTTCACGCCGAAGTGCGACATCTCCTCGGCCTCCGCGATGACACGCGCGGAATGCAGCAGTGCCTTGGAAGGTATGCAGCCCACGTTCAAGCACACGCCACCCAGCGACGGCCAGCGATCCACCAGCACCACTTGCTTGCCCAGATCGGCGGCGCGGAAAGCCGCGGTGTAACCACCGGGGCCGGCGCCTAGGACTAGGACTTGCGCATGAAGGCCGGCTTTTGCGTGAGGCGAGGCGGGGGAGTCGGGAGGCGTAGGTTGGGAGGAGGAAGGGGGGAGGGGGGGGGGAGGAAGGCGCGGATGTGGCTGCTTCCGCGGCGGACTCCAAAAGAAGAATCAGGCTGCCTTCGGCCAGCTTGTCGCCCACTTTGATCTTCACTTCCTTGACCACACCCCCAACAGGCGCGGGTACATCCATGGTGGCTTTGTCCGATTCCAGGGTGATCAGGGAATCCTCCGCCTTGACCGTGTCTCCCGGTTTTACGAACACTTCGATCACGGGGACATCTTTGTAGTCTCCGATGTCGGGGACTTTTACTTCGAGGATGTTGCTCATTTAGGGGCGTGAAAGATGAAGGGTGAAAGGGGAAGGGTGTTCCCTTCGGCGCTTATTCTCGAATTTGGCCGTCGCCGAGCACCACGTATTTTTGCGAGGTCAAGCCTTCCAACCCCACGGGCCCGCGCGCGTGCAGTTTATCGGTGGAGATGCCGATCTCGGCACCCAGTCCATATTCGAAGCCGTCGGCGAAGCGCGTGGAGGCATTCACCATCACGGAACTTGAATCCACTTCGCGCAGGAAACGGCGCGCGCGCGTGTAATCTTCCGTCACGATGGCATCCGTGTGCGCCGAGCCGTGGAGCGCGATGTGATCCATGGCCTCGTCAAGACCTGCCACCACGCGAACGGAAAGAATGGGCGCGAGATACTCCGTGTACCAATCCTCCTCCGTGGCTGGAGTCATCCGGGTAACGATGGCGCGCGCGGCGTCATCGCCGCGCAACTCCACGCCCTTGTCCAGGTAGATTTTGCACAGCGGCGGCAGTACCCGCTGCGCGATATCTTGATGCACGAGCAAGGTTTCCATGGTGTTGCAAGTGCCATAACGCTGGGTCTTGGCGTTGTCGGCGATGCGAATGGCTTTGTCCAAATCCGCGCGGTCGTCGATGTAGACGTGGCAAATACCGTCGAGGTGCTTCAGCACGGGAATCTTCGATTCCGCCGACACCCGTTCGATCAATCCCTTGCCACCGCGCGGCACGACGATATCGACGTAATCTTTCATGGTGAGCAACTCGCCCACCGCGGCCCGGTCGGTTACTTCGATCACTTGCACGGCGGTTTCGGGCAGACCAGCGCTCTTTAAGCCTGCATGAACGCAAGCGGCAATGGCTTGATTGGCGTGAATGGCTTCCGACCCTCCGCGCAGGATGGCCGCGTTACCGGACTTCAAGCACAATCCCGCCGCGTCGGCGGTGACGTTGGGACGCGCTTCGTAGATGATTGCCACCACACCCAGCGGCACGCGCATCTTGCCTACCTGAATGCCCGTGGGACGATATTTGAGATCCGTGATTTCTCCGATGGGATCGGCCAATTGCGCGATCTGGCGCAGTCCATCCGCCATGGAAGCCACGGACTTCGCCGTCAAGGTTAGGCGGTCGATCATCGCTGGGTCGAGGCCGCGGGCGCGCGCACCATCGACGTCTCGCTTGTTCGCGGCGAGCAACTTATCCGCGTCGCACTCGATGGCCGCAGCCATGAATAGCAGGGCGTTGTTCTTCGCCCGCGTTTCCGCCCGGGCCATGGCTCGCGCGGCTTTTTTCGCTTCGCGGCCGACCTGGTGCATGTAGGTTTGAATGTCCATAGCGTGTCCCGGAGTAGGGGTGCATTTTAGCCCTACGCGGCTAAGCCGATGAACGCAGCCCCTCATGCAGGATCTGAATCTCCCCAGCAAGAGCTATCGGTGAGTCAGCGCCGCAGCCCAACCAGCCTCCTCGGAAATGTAATCGCTCAAGGCAGTACCCGCCCTAGCGCACGCACCTTCTGCCACAACAGCGCCTTGGGGCAATTCATCGCCATCGCCTGCATGCAGCGCTCCGCCCAGCCCTGGCGGCTCTGGGGCCGGTCGATGGCCTTTGCAAGATCGTTGAGCACGGACTGGCCATACGCCTGCTCAGCCTTGACAACAGCCTTTCGCAGCAGGGATAGCGGCAGGCCCATCATGGCCAGGTCGATCAGGTCGCGGTTGAACACGCCGTCGTCGTTCCAGCGGCCCGGCGCCTTCGCGGACGATGGCCGCGATGCCTTGAGGGCTGGTCAGCAACAGACGCGTGGCGCGGTAGCCACCGGCATCGGACACCATGAAGCCGATATCGGCCGACTCGCGGTATTCGCCATAACTTAGCGCGATGACGGTGCCACCGCCGAATAAGCAGCCGTTGGCGCGCAGCAATGGACCATCGAGCGCACTGAGCACCTGCGCAATCCGCTGGCGATGTGGTCGCTCAAACATGGCCCTCCCCAAACGCTAGGCGCAAAGCGTCCACGAGATGGAGTTCACGTGGCACCATCGACTGTACGTCCAGATGGCGCCATTTGCGCTCGTAGATGCTCAACGCCTCGGCAGGCGTCAGCGCATCAATGCCGTGAACCTGCCAGGCGAGTTTCTTGAGTTGGGGGTAATCAGCCAGGTGGATGCGGGCAGGAATCCAATCCTTGTGATCGTCCTCATTCTTGCCAGCGCTAGACGTAGGCGGCGCGGGAATGCCGAAGTCAAGTCCCAGCGCCGCGATGGCATTGAGGTAGGCGCCCATGGTCACCGAGGGTTCACCTCTCTCAATGCGGTGCAAGGTGACGCGCGACATGCCCGCTGCCTGCGCTGCCGTGGTGGCACTGACGCGAAGTGACTTGCGGTGGGTACGAATCTGCTGTCCAAGAGCCTTGAGCTTCTCGGCGACGGCGTTAGGGATAGCAGGACTTGCGGCTGGCATAGTGCCGCTCATTATAGACATAGGTCATTATTTGTCCATAATGGGACGCATGTAGTGGATTCGGTGATCATCCACTTGGCCCGATACAGGCTGCCGCTCAATGTGCAAGCGCGGAGTCGATGAAGCCGCGCCCCCTGGGGATGGAAACCGGCTTCACGCGCTGGAGCCGCCCCACCTACCTCGTCATGAAACTGGTGGATTTCAGCAGAGACTCGGCGCTTGGGTACTGCGTCCGTGCTCACATCCGATTCGCTTCCACGGCGTACTCGCGCCCAACGCGAAATTACGCTCGGCAATGGTGCCTAGCCCACTGGAGAATACACGGGAACCGACAACCGATCACGCTCAAGGGCGTCGCCGGGATTGTGATCGAACACTGTCCACAGTGTGGTAGGCGCCTGAAAATCATCGCCGCTCCTTCGGCAGGCTCAGGACAGGGGTTGAATAAACCCCGCGCAAACGCGCGATTCCTCGCCCATCTGGACCTGCCTGCCCGCGCCGCGGCGCGTGCCCCCACACAGAGTTGGTCTATTCCAGACGTCGTGATTTTTAACCTCCGACTGGTTGGCTCTGGGTGTTTTCGATGATCAGATGATATTGGTTGGTCATCTGGCATTAGGCGTGGCCACCCAGTTGAAGCGTTTGCAGACCACGGCGAGAACCTCAAGCCAAGCGAGCCGGTTCTCGTCAGAAAGCTAGATGTCCTCGCGCCGGTCACCGCGAGCTGTGACGCGATAGAGCGCGCCTGCAAGTTCAGTGATCCTAGAAAAAGCTATTGCACACGAAGGACACGACGGCACACGAAGAAAATCAAAAACATCGAAGCGGCATCGCTCTCACCAGATTGGTGAGCCTCAGTCGCGCCATGTTTCTTCGTATTTACTTCGTGTCCATCGTGGTTAATCGCCGTTTGTAGGGTGATGGAAGGGAGGTGTGGCATGCGGCATGTGATAATGAAAGACCTGACCCCGGCTTGTTTTGGTGCATGTAGGTTTGAATGTCCGTAGCGTAACCCGGCGTAAAAGTACGTTTTAGCTCTATGCGGGTAACTTGGGCTAAGCAGAAGGACGCGGCGGCATCATGCGCAAACCCAAATCTATCATCGCATTCCAGGGATCGCGTTTATCCACGCCCTTTAGCATGCGGTCCGCCTTGGCGGCGCGTAGCAGGCAGCGGTCGAGTTCGCGGGGTTGCAAGCGGCGCAGGGCGCTGGGGAGAAGGCGGGCGCGTGCCCCCCAGACTCTCGAATCGCGCATGGCCTGCGCCACGGGCTGGCCACCGCTCACCAATTGGCCCACGCGCTTCAACGCGCGGATTTCCTCGACGATGGCCCATAGCACCAACACGCCGCTGGTCCCCTCGCTGCGCAAGCCATCCAAGACCCTGACGAAGCGCTCCCGATCGGCGGCGAGAATGGTTTCTCCCAATTGAAAGACGTCGAAACGCGCGACGTCGGTCACGGCTTGCTTCACCGCTTCCGCGTCTAGCGGGCCGGGGGGAAACAGCAGTCCCAGCTTGAGCACCTCTTGATGGGCGGCGAGCAGATTGCCTTGCACCCGGCCAGCGATGTAGCTCAGGGTTTGATCATCCGCCTCGTGCCCCTGGCGCTTCAGGCGCTGGCCCAGCCAGGCCCCCAGCCGGTCAATGGGAATGGGATCGGCGCTGACCACGACCCCCTTGCTCTCCAGCGCGCCAAACCACGCACTGGCCTGGGTCTGGCGGTCGAGTTTGGGTAAGGTGACCAAGGTCAACACATCGGGCGGCAAGTGTTCCGTATAGCGCTGCAGCATCTTCGCGCCTTCAACGCCAGGTTTGCCCGTGGGGATGCGCAGGTCGATCATGCGCTGGGCGGAGAATAGCGATAGGCTCTGGCCGGCTTCCAGAAGTTTTGCCCACTCGAAGCCTGCTTCGGCGATGAAGGTTTCGCGCTCCGCGTAACCGGCGCCACGTGCCTGCGCGCGGATGAGACCGGCCGCTTCCAACGCCAGCAACATTTCGTCGCCGGTGATGACGTACAAGCTCTTGAGTCCGCGCGCGAGCGTGGCCTCCAGTTGCCCCGCTTCGGTTCTCATGCGTTCATCTTGCCGAGCAAGGCCAAGATCCTCTCGGGATCCTCGGCCTTCAACATGCGTTGGGCGAGATTCGTCACTTCCGCGAGATCGGTCTTGAGCAGTTGCTGTTTGATTTCAAGCAAGTGGGCGGGATGCATGGAAAACTGGCGCAGCCCGAAGCCTAGCAACATGCGCGTGAGCTTGACATCGCCCGCCATCTCGCCGCACACGGCGACGGGTTTCTTCATTTTATTGGCCGTGCGGATGATGCTCGCCACCAGATTCACGATGGCGGGATGCAGAGGGTCGTAAAGATAGGCGACCTGGTCATCGGTGCGGTCGATGGCCAGGGTGTATTGGATGAGATCGTTGGTGCCGATGGAAAGAAAGTCGAGCTTGCGCGCGAAGAGCGGTAGCGAGAGCGCGGCGGCCGGCACTTCCACCATGCCACCGATGGGCACCGCCGTGTCGTAGGGAATGCCCTCGGCATCCAAGCTTTTCTTTGCTTCACCGATGAGATGCAGGGTCTGATTTAGCTCGTAGATGGTGGAGAGCATGGGAATCAGAATCTTGATTTCGCCGTAGTGCGAGGCGCGCAGGATGGCGCGTAACTGGGTGTGGAACATCTGGGGCTCCGCCAGGCAAAAGCGGATGGCGCGCAGACCCAGGGCCGGGTTGGGCGCGACTCTCTCGGCGTTTTTCAGCGTCTTGTCCGCGCCTAAGTCCAGCGTGCGCACGGTGACGGGGCGCCCCTCCATTTCGGCGGCCACTTTGCGGTAGGCCTCGAACTGCTCGTCCTCGCTGGGCAATTTATCGCGGTTAAGAAAAAGGAATTCGCTGCGAAACAGTCCGATGCCGGCGGCGTGGTTGTCCTTCGCTTGATATACGTCGTCCGGCAATTCGATGTTGGCGTGCAATTCGATGCGGGTGCCATCGAAGGTAGCCGCGCGCGTGGTCTTGATGCGGCCCAACTTCTGGCGCTCGAGTTCCCACTCCTCCCGGCGAAGCTCGTATTCCTGCAAGACATTGGCGCCGGGATCGACGATGACCACGCCGTTGGTTCCGTCCACGATGAGCAGCTCGTTCTCCCGGATCAACCGCCGTGCGTGATGCAAGGCCACGATGGAGGGGATGTTCAAGCTGTGCGCGAGAATGGCCGTATGCGACGTGAGGCCTCCGACGTCGGTGACAAAACTCAAGTACCGGTGCCGCTTGAATACGATGACGTCCGCGGGGCTGAGATCATGGGCAACGAGGATGCTGGCGTCGTCTTCACGGGCGTGGGGAATGTTTTGTGTCTGCCCTGTCAGAACTTTCAGAACGCGCTCCACCACCTGCACCACGTCCGTCTGGCGCTCGCGTAAATAGGCATCCTCGATGCGCTCGAACTGCTCGATCAGCTCCTCCGCCTGCTGCGACAGCGCCCATTCGGCGTTGCAACGCTGGCTCGCGATCAAATGCTTCGGCGTTTCCGAGAGCGTCGCATCGCTCAAGATCATCTGGTGTAAATTGAGGAAGCCCTCGAACTCCGGCGGCGAATTGGCGGGAATGTGGCCGGACAGGGAGGCCAACTCCTCCCTCGCGGTTTGAATCGCGTCATCGAGGCGCGCCTGCTCCCGCTCGATTTCGTCCGCCGCGATGGTGTAGTGCGCCACTTCCAATTCGGCGTGGGAGAGCAAGTGCGCCCGCCCAATGGCGATGCCAGAGGAAACGCCGATGCCGTGAAGGGTGAAACTCATATTTCGTGAGGCGTGAGGCGTGAGGCGTAAGGCGGAAAAGCGCGGTAGCCCAAAGAACGCCTCACGCTACTCCGCTTCATCGAACTTCCCCGCGATCAATTTCTCCAGCGCTTCCATGGCCGCCGCTTCGTCGGCGCCAGTGGTTTCCAGGGTGACGGTGGAGCCTTTGGCGGCGGCGAGCATCATGACGCCCATGATGCTTTTCGCGTTCACCTTTCTGCCGGCCTTGGCGATCCAGACTTCGCACTGGAACTGGCCCGCGAGCTGGGTTAGCTTGGCCGCGGCCCGCGCGTGCAAGCCTAGCTTGTTGACGATCTGGATATCACGCTGCTGCATTGTTGGTCGCCAGATGTTGGATGCCATCCAGTCCGCCAGCCATGGTCTTTTGCACGAGGACGGGCAAAGGTTCACGGCGGTAAGTGATGGCGCGTATGAGCATGGACAGATTGACGCCCGATATCCCTTCGACACTGCCAGCCTTGAGCAGCATGCAGACGATATTGCAGGGGGTGGCCCCCAGGAGATCGCTCAAGACCAGCACGCCATCGCCTTCGTCGAGTTCGCTCAACAGGACGTTGGCACTTCCAAGAAGATCCTGCGGATCTTGGTCTGGGCGAATTTCGAGTTGTTCCAATTTTGCCGGCCGAACACCGAAAACGTGCGATGCGCAATCGATCAAACTTTTGCCCAGCGCCCCGTGGGCCACGATGAGAATTCCGACCATTTAGCCGGCCGCCGTGGCTTTCTCGATGGCATCGATGACCATGGCAGCCACGCTAAATCCCGTCTGGTCATGAATCTCGCGCATGCAAGTGGGGCTGGTGACGTTGATTTCCGTCAGATAGTCCCCGATCACATCGAGCCCCGACAACAACAACCCATCGTCTCGGATGACGCGGCCGACGGTTTCCGCGATCTCACGGTCCCGCGCGGAGAGCGGCTGGGCGACTCCGCGGCCCCCGGCTGCCAGGTTTCCCCGGCTCTCGCCCGCTCTTGGAATTCGCGCCAGGGCATAGGGGGCCGGTACGCCACCGACCACCAGCACGCGCTTATCGCCTTGGGAAATTTCGGGGATGTAACGCTGGGCCATCACCGTACGAGCGCCAAATTCGGTGAGCGTTTCGATGATGACTCCGGTATTGGGATCGTTGCGGCCCATTCGAAATACCGAGGCGCCACCCATGCCGTCCAAGGGCTTTAGCACGATATCGCCGTGCTCCTTGAGGAAGGCGCGAATCTCGTCCTCGCGGCGGGTGATGAGCGTGGGCGCGGTGAACTGGGGAAAGCGAGTGATGGAAAACTTCTCGTTGTAATCCCTTAGCGCGCGTGGCCGGTTGAACACGCGCGCCCCTTGGCTTTCCGCCAGCTCCAGCATATAGGTGCTGTAGACGTATTCCATGTTGAAGGGCGGGTCCTTGCGCATGAGCACCGCGCCGAAGTAATTCAATTCCACTTCGATAGCCGGTTGCCCCCGGTACCAATCGGTCTTCTCGCCCGTGAGGGTGATGGGCATGGCCCTCGCCACCACGCGGCCGCCTCGGCAAAACACGTCCTCTTGCATGGCTGCGAACAATTCGTACTTGCGCGCCGCCGCCTCTTCCATCATGGCGAAGGAAGAGTCCTTGTAGGTCTTGACGTCCTCCAGCGGATCAAGGATGAAGAGTAATCTCATCAAGCGGCCACGCGGCGCGGGATCTGCATGGTGCCGTCTTCGTAGCTTTGCGCCAACTCCTCGATTTCGATGGAGGCGGCGAGCAAGGCCAACCTGGCGATCACGCCGTAGACGTAGAAACGATTCTCCGTGCTATCGGGACTGGCCGATGGATCGGGCATCACGCAGGCGCGCTCGAAGGGCAACGGAACGAACTGCATCCCCGGCGCGTTCAAGTTTTCGTCGATCCCGCGGCTCGTGTGTACGCGGTAGAAACCGCCCACGACGAACTGGTCGATCATGTAGATCACGGGCTCGGCCACGGCCTCGTTCACGCTTTCGAAGGTGTATACACCTTCTTGCACCATGACTTCCGAGACGGCCATGCCTTCCTTCACCACGGCCATCTTGTTGCGCTCCTTGCGGTTGAGGTCCTTGACCTCCGAGGGATCTTTCACCGACATGATGCCCATGCCGTAGGTTCCGGCATCCGCCTTCACGATGACGAAGGGTTCGCGATCGATGCCGTGTTCCTTGTACTTGCCACGGATTTTTTCCAGGATGCTGCCGACGTGGCCCGTCAGGCACTCCTCGCCGGTGCGTTCGTGGAAGTTGATCTCCCCGCAGGTGGCGAAGTAGGGATCGACGGTCCAAGGATCCGTACCGATCAACTGCGCGAACTCCTTCGCGACACGGCTATAGACACCGAAGTGATGGGACTTGCGCCGCGTCGACCAGCCGGAGTACACCGGCGGGATCACCTGCTGCTCCAAATTTTCCAGTATTTCGGGCACGCCGCCAGACAGATCGTTGTTGAGCAGCACCACGCACGGATCGAAATCCGCCAAGCCTAAGCGGTTACCCCGGCGTTCCAAAGGCTCCAACATCAACTGAGCGCCGCCGGGTAAGTCCATGGCGGTGGGCTGCTTGATGTCTGGAATGAGCGTCCCCACACGCACTTTCATCCCTGCCATGCGCAGCATGGTCTGGATTTGCACCACGTTTTGCAGGTAGAAGGTGTTGCGCGTGTGGTTCTCCGGGATGAGCAGCACACCCTTGGCCTCGGGACAGATTTTTTGCACCGAGGTCATGAGCGCTTGCACGCACAGCGGCAAGAATTCGGGCTTCAGGTTGTTGAACCCGCCCGGGAACAGGTTGGTGTCCACGGGCGCCAGTTTGAATCCGCTATTGCGCAAATCCACCGAGGCGTAAAAGGGCGCGGCATGGTCCTGCCACTGGGTACGGAACCAATGCTCGATCACTTGATGGTTGCGCACGATCCGGGATTCGAGTGCGATCAGCGGCCCGGTCATGCCCGATTGGATGTGAACAGCAGTCATTGGCTTCAGGTCTCGATCTTGGGTGGCGCGATTTTAGTCGCTTTCCCCCCAGACAAGGCCCAGGTCCAATAAACACTTGTTCCCGGCTTGGTTCTTTGACTAGACTTGCGCGCTTTATTCATTGTCCTAAGGTCCCACCAATGCTGTCAGATATCGAGATCGCGCAACAAGCCCAACCGCAACGCATTGCGCACCTAGCCAAGGAGCGCCTGGGAATTCCGGCCGAAGCCTTGGAGCCCTACGGGCATTAC
Organism: Betaproteobacteria bacterium; assembly: GCA_009693245.1. NCBI lineage: Bacteria > Pseudomonadati > Pseudomonadota > Betaproteobacteria > Betaproteobacteria bacterium. The sequence continues at coordinate 28,155 of SHXO01000026.1, forward strand.
AAGGCGAAGATCTCGCTCAAATACCTGGATGGATTGCCGGCGCGCCCCGGCAGCAAGTTAGTCCTGGTCACCGCCATCAACCCCACTCCGGCGGGCGAAGGTAAGACCACCACGACCGTGGGCTTGGGCGATGCGCTGAACCGCATAGGAAAGAATGCCATCGTGTGTCTGCGGGAGCCTAGCCTCGGGCCCGTATTCGGCCTGAAGGGCGGGGCGGCGGGCGGCGGATACGCTCAGGTGATTCCCATGGAGGACATCAACCTGCACTTCACCGGCGATTTCAGCGCCATCGCCTTGGCTAACAATTTAGTGGCCGCCATGCTCGATAACCACATTCACCACGGCAACGAGCTTGGTTTCGACGTGCGCCGCGTGACTTGGCGCCGGGTGGTGGACATGAACGACCGGGCCTTGCGCGACATCACCGTCTCCTTGGGCGGCCCCGCTAATGGATTTCCGCGTGAAGACGGCTTCGACATCGTAGCAGCCTCGGAGGTCATGGCCATTTTCTGTCTTGCCACCTCGCTCAAGGACTTGAAACAACGCTTGGGCAACATCGTGGTGGGCTACACACGAGAACAAAAACCCATCACGGCGCGCGAGTTGAAGGTCGATGGCGCCATGACGGTATTGCTAAAGGACGCCTTGCAACCCAATTTGGTGCAGACTTTGGAAGGCACTCCCGCCATCATTCACGGCGGGCCATTCGCCAACATCGCCCATGGGTGCAACTCCGTAATCGCCACCCAATCGGGTTTGAAGCTGGCCGATTATGTGGTGACCGAAGCGGGCTTCGGCGCCGATCTGGGGGCGGAGAAGTTCATCGATATCAAATGCCGGAAGACGGGGCTAAAGCCCAGCATGGCCGTGGTCGTGGCCACCCTTCGGGCCCTCAAATACCACGGTGGCGCGGATCTGAAAACGCTCAACCAGGAGAACTTGCCGGCGCTGGAAAAAGGCATCGCCAATGTGGAACGCCATGTGCGCAACATTCGCGAGCACTTCGGCTTACCCTGTGTGGTGAGCTTGAACCACTTCACGCACGACACCCAAGCCGAGATCGCGCTACTCAAACGACAGATGGCACCGCTCGGCGTTTCGGTCATCGTCGCCAAGCATTGGGCCGAAGGGGGCAAAGGCGCGGAGGAGTTGGCGCGCGACGTGGTCGCACAAATCGATACTGCCACGAGCGCTTTCCAATTCGCCTATGACAGCGACCAAACTCTGTGGGACAAAATGAATGCGGTAGCCACGAAAATCTATGGCGCCGCCGGTATCGCCGCGAACACCAAGGTGCGCGCGCAGATCACGAAATTGCAAGAGCAAGGGTACGGACACTTTCCCGTGTGCGTGGCGAAGACCCAGTACTCCTTTTCCGCGGACGCCAGCTTACGCGGCGCGCCCTCGGGTCATACGGTGAATATCCGAGAAGTGCGCTTGAGTGCCGGTGCCGAATTTGTGGTCATGATATGCGGCGACGTGATGACCATGCCGGGATTACCGAAGGTTCCGGCGGCCGAAAAAATCGATGTCGATGAATCGGGCAAGGTGGTCGGCCTATTCTGAGCCTACCAAGCCAGATTGATCTCGAGGCGAAGGCCTACGATGATGTCCTTCTCGCGCTCGCGATTGCTCTGGGTCTTGATGTATTGAAATTCCGGTTGGATGTTCAGCCAATCGTTGATCTTGGCCCGATAGGTAATTTCATAGGCCGTCTCATGCCTGACCACCGGATCTCCCGCGGCGAGCGCGAGATCTTGCGCTTTCTGGCCCAGGCGGACCCGGGCGATTCCGAAGCCAAGCACATCGTCAGGCCGGGAGGCGCACGGGCTTTCCAGGACAAAGGCCAGAGTCAGAGCATCTTTGACCGGGTTCACATCTTTGTTGGCCACTCCGTAGTGCACAGAGCCCATCAGACGACGCCCGGCTTCGTGCTTGAATAACTGATGCTCCGCTAGGACGTAGAACCCTTGATTGTCGCGCTTGACCGGGTTGCCATCGCCATCGATTTCGGATAAATCATCGGCTTTCTTGCTGTATGACCAAGCACCCAGCGCGAGCTTGGTGAGGACTTTCTCGGAGTGCTGCTGGTCACCGGCGCGATAACCCAGCTCTCCCGCCCAAAGAGCGCCCTCGCCGCTACTCAGACGAAAGCGCAGCCCCTTCGGTTTGTTGGGATTGCCCGGCACGGCATCGAGAACCACCACTTGGCCGTAGGATCGCCCGGTAATCTGTGCGCGAACTCGAAAACCCAAGCCTGAGGTGGGGAAGATAGACGGGCCGTTGGCCCCCGTTTGCGACAGGTCGGTTCCTATCCCGAAACTTGGATGAAGGAAGACAGCGGCAGATTCCGTGACATAGAACTCGGAATTAAGATCGTAGAGTCCGCCTAGCAGAGATAGTTTGTCGTCCATGAACTGCTGTTGCCACCAAAGCTGGTGCAGCTTCCCAGGCCTCGCCGGTACCTCGATATTATTGACGCCTTGCTGCGTTCCCATGCGCTCATCCACGCGCCCGCCGTGATTGTGCAAGAGGTAAATAAACACCGAGCTGCCCGGAATACTGAAGGCCTTCTCTCCTGCCAGTGTCAGCTTGAAATCCAGGTTGCCAAGGTAGGCCGAGTGATTGTCGTAAGAACCGTGTTCCCCGCGAATGTAATCCCCCTTGTAGCTCACCTCTAACAAGTAGGCGGAGCCTCGTTCTTGGCTTTGTCGTACCCGGGCGATCCGGCTTGGCGAGCCGCCGTTACCGCGGCGGCATCGATGATTTCAGTTCCGGCACCTTGCGCGAGTTGGATGGAGTTTGTATCCGATTCGGCGCGTGCACCATGGCCAAGGGCACTTAGCAGCAGAACGCCGATGATGGCTGCCCTTTCGTAATGGTGGTGTGATAACCCGGTCATGGGCGAATCCTGTCGGTAGGTGGCACACCGGGGATTTCGACTGTTGCCCTTAAAAGTTAACCGCGATATTTCATCTTTCTCGCCAGTTCGCCCCGCTTTGAAAATTCCGCACAAAAAAAGGGCACCCGAAGGTGCCCAAGATCCGAGGAGGAGTCTTTGTATTCGTGCGAATTAGTAGTTGTAAGCGCGTTCCCCGTGCTGTGTTTCATCCAATCCCTGGCGTTCGTCTTCGTCGGAGATTCGCAACCCCACGACGGCATCGACGACTTTGAAGCTAATCACCGAGACCACCGCAGACCACACTATCGAAGTCGCCACTGCGGTGAGCTGTGATTTGAGCTGCGCGCCCATGTCGAAGTCACCGACTTTGTTGGCCACGTAGTCGTACACTCCGGTGCCGCCCAAGCTCGGCGCGACAAACACACCCGTGAGCAGGGCGCCCAGAATGCCGCCAATGCAGTGGACTCCAAACACATCCAATGAATCGTCATACCCCAGTTTGTGCTTCAACCACACCACCGCCCACAAGCACACTAGCCCGGCACACAGGCCGATGACCAGCGCACCCTTGATGCCGACGAAACCGCAGGCCGGGGTGATGGCGACCAGCCCCGCCACCGCGCCTGAGGCCGCACCCAGCATGGTGGGTTTGCCACGGAAGATCCACTCACCCACCATCCATGCCACAGCCGCCATCGAGGTGGCGGCATGGGTATTGATGAAGGCCATGGCCGCGAGTCCGTTGGCTTCAAGGTTGGAGCCCACGTTGAAACCGAACCAACCAAACCACAACATGGCCGTACCCACCATGGTCATGGTCAGGCTGTGGGGCGCCATGGCTTCGCGCCCGAAGCCGATGCGCTTGCCTATCAGCAATGCGCCCACGAGGCCTGCAACACCGGCATTGATATGCACCACGGTTCCGCCGGCGAAATCCAAGGCCCCCTTCTGGAACAGCCAGCCCGCGGTGGCACCGGCCGCTTCCGCCGCTTTCGTATCGATATACGCATCGGGACCCGCCCAATACCACACCATATGGGCGATAGGTAGATACGAAAAAGTGAACCACAAAACCATGAAAAGCAACACGGCGGAGAATTTCACCCGGTCGGCGAAGGCGCCCAGTATCAAGCACGGGGTGATCGCCGCGAAGGTGAGTTGGAAGGCGATGTAGATGTACTCCGGTATATATACGCCTTTGCTAAAGGTCGCCGCTGTGCTTTCGCCGGTGACCCCGTTCAGGAACATCTTACTCAGTCCACCGAAGAAAGCGTTGCCCTCCGTAAAGGCCACGGAGTATCCGTAAACCACCCACAGAACCGACAATAGAGAAAAGGTGGCGAAGACCTGCATCAACATGGACAGCATGTTCTTGGTCCGCACCATGCCCCCGTAGAACAACGCGAGCCCGGGTATGGCCATGAAGATCACCAAGGCCGTGGCGGTGATCATCCAGGCAGTGTCCCCCTTATTCGGCACGGGTGCGGCCAGCGTCTGGGACGTACTCTGAGCCTCGGTGGTGCTCGCGGCGGCAACGGGTTGCGCCTCGGTGGCGGCCGTCGCTGTTTCGGCTTTGTCCTCTGCCATGGCGGGAACGATCAGCCATAACAGCGAGAACATCAACAATAAGATTCCCCTTTTCATTCGATTTTCTCCTCACAGCGCATCCGCACCGGCTTCACCGGTACGGATGCGAATCACTTGCTCGAGTTCGTAGACGAAAATTTTTCCATCTCCGATTTTTCCTGTATGGGCGGACTTTTCGATGGCCTCCAGCACACCATCGAGCAGATCCGCCTTGATGGCAGCCTCGATCTTGACCTTGGGAAGAAAATCGACGACGTACTCCGCGCCCCTGTAGAGTTCCGTGTGACCCTTTTGCCGGCCAAAACCCGTCACCGTAATGCCTTGCACACCGATGGCGGACAGGGCTTCACGTACATCCATTTTAATGGTTTAATGATTGC
>SHXO01000027.1 GCA_009693245.1 Betaproteobacteria bacterium
ATGTTCTTTAGCCGCGCCTTCGCCTCGGGTACGCGCACAGTGCGCGGCTTGGAAGCCCTCGCCCTCTCCGTCCCGCCCACGCCGGGAAGTTCCATCGTGCGCCGCCCGCATAACGAAAAACTGTTTTCCTTGGCCTCCGTGTTCAATTCGAAAGGCTACAAGAGCCGCTTCATCTACGGCGGATATGATTACTTCGACAACATGAATTACTTCTTCGCGAACAACGGGTACGAGGCCGCCGACCGTACTTCCGTGGAAAGCGGAAAGATTCACCACGAGAATGCATGTGGCATCGCGGACGAGGATCTTTTCTCCAAGGCCATGGAGTTGTTCGACGAGGATGCGCGCGCGGGCAAACCCTTCTTCGCCCACATCATGACCACCTCCAATCACCGGCCCTACACTTATCCCGGGGGGCGCATCGATATTCCTTCCAAGAGCGGGCGCGATGGTGCCGTGAAGTACGCGGATTGGGCCATCGGGGATTTCCTGAAACGCGCGCAAAGCAAGCCCTGGTTCAGCAATACGGTGTTCGTCATCGTCGCCGACCACCAAGCTTCCGGCGCTGGCAAGACGGACCTACCGGTGGCACGCTACCGCATTCCTCTCATGCTCCATGCACCCAAGATCTTCCCGCCACGGACGGTGGACCGCCTCACGGCGCAGATCGACGTGGCGCCCACGCTGCTGGGGCTGCTCAATTGGAGCTACACCACCAAATTCTTTGGCCACGACTTGAACAAGATCGCGCTAGGCGAGGAGCACGCCCTCATCAGCACCTACCAAAAAGTGGGGTATATCGAGGACGACAAGCTGGTGATCTTGGAACCCGGCAAGAAAGTTCGCGTGGAAACCATCGACTGGAAAGACTTCAGCACCCGCCCCGCCGCCAACGATCCGCACTTGGTGGAAGAGGCCATCGCCAACTACCAGTCGGCGAGTTCGGCCTTTCACGAAGGACGCATGGGCAAGGATTAGCCTGCGTCAAGCGCTCTCATAGACCACGCCGTCCACCACGTGGTAACCCTCGCCTTGCGCCCCCAGGATGAGGGGGTTGAAATCCACGCTGACGATCTTGGAATCCGGCTCGCTCAGCATCCGCCCCACGGCCATGCAGGCATCGGCCAGCGCGATGACATCCATGGGTAGATCGCCCCGGATACCGTCGAATAGAGGCGCGATGCGCAGGCGCTTGACGGCGCGATAGACGTCGCTTTCGTTGAAGGGCCACAGCAATATCTGGGTATCCGGCAGGGCTTCCACGTACTTGCCTCCATCGCCCACGATGACCACGGGGCCGAACACCGGATCGATGCGCCCTCCGAGCATCAGCTCGCGCAGGCCGGTGGCCTTGCGCGCGACGATGACTCCGTTCGTCACGGCGCCGGCCATACGCAAAGTCTTCTCGAAATCGTCGTAGAGCTTGCGCACGTCCGCTTCGTTGTCCACGCCGAGCTTGACCAAGCCCCACTCCGATTTATGGGCGATGGTGGGCGAACAGCCCTTGATGACCACCGGCTCGTTGAACTCATGTAAGGCGGCCACGGCGGCTTCGGCATTGTCGCAATAGCGGTGATCCACCACGCGCAATCCATAGTGCGCGGCGGCTTTCAGGCTCTGTGCTTCGTCAAGCATGGTGAGATCCTTCGGTGCCTCGCGCAGTACCCCGATGGGCACCATGCCGCCTCTTTGCCGGGCTGTTTCGACAATCTCCAGATGGGAAAGGTACTGATTCAAAGCCGAGATGGCCTCGCTTTCCGTGGTAAACACGACCATGCCTTGGGCTTTGAAACGGTTAGCCACCACGGCTTGCGGCGCGGAGACCACCACGGGTTTGCCCGTGCGCTTGGCGAACACCGCGGAATCGGCGGCGAAGGCGGGCACATCGTACCCCTCGCCCGCGACGGGGATGCCGATGAGGAAAGCGTCCGCCGCGGGATCCTTGGCGATCACCGGAAGAATCTGGCTAAAGAGGGCGCTGTTGCTCAACAGCGCGGCGGTGAGGTCGATGGGATTGGTGGTGGTGGCGAAGGCCGGCAGAATTTTTTTCAGGTCTTCCTTCGTGTTCGCGCTCAACGGCGCCATGGTCATGCCCGCGGCAGTGGCCACATCGGCCGCCATCACGCACACCGCGCCGGAGTTGCTGATGGCCACCAGTTTGCGGCCCATGGATTTCGACCCCATAGGCTTCCAACCCTTCAAGTAGAGTTCCGCCGAGCCCACCCACTCGTTAACATCCTGGGCGCGCCAGATGCCGTGCTGCTCGAGGAATGCATCCACCACGCGGTCTTCGTTGGCCAGCGCCCCAGTGTGCGAGCGCGCCGCTTCCTGCCCTGCCGCCGTGCGGCCGGACTTGAGCGCGATGATGGGCAGGCCGCGCTCGCGCGCGATGAGCGCGGCATCGGCCAAGGCTTGCGCGTCGCGTACGCTTTCCAGGTACAGCAACAGCAATTTCAAGTCTGGGTCTTCCGCCACCACGGCGGCGAGTTCCGCCACGCTGGCATCGGCATCGTTGCCCGTGGCGTGGCAATGGCGCACCCCCAGCCCGCGCGCGCGCAATAACGCATAAGGCACCACGCTCATGGCGCCGCTCTGGCTGATGATGCCGATGGGGCCGTCCTTCGCCGGCGTCTCGATGAACATGGTGGAGAAGTTGAGTACCGCCCCATTGCCGAAATTGGCCAAGCCTTGCGAGTTGGGGCCGATCAAGCGCATGCCCTTGGCCCGCGCGGCTTCCACCATGGCACGTTCTCGTTGCACCCCAAGCGGATCGCTCGTTTCGCCAAATCCGGAGGAGTAGATCACCGTCGCGCGCACGCCCATGCTTGCGCATTCGCGCACGGCCTCGACCGCCGCTTCACCTGGTACCGCCACGATCGCCACTTCCGGCGTCTCGGGCAGCGCGCTCAGCGAGGGATAGCACTTGTACTTCTGCGCATCCTTGCGGTTGGGGTTGATGGGGTAGACCTTGCCCTTGTAGCCGTGACGGCCCAGGTAGAGCAGCGGCCGGCCGCCGATCTTGTTGGGGTTTTCCGAGGCGCCGATCAAGGCGATGGAGCGCGGATTGAGCAGTGCCCGCAGTGGTGCTTTGTGGTCTTCGTTCATGGTTGTAAATTGCGTGGTTATTCGCCCCCACCCTAGCCCTCCCCCGCATGCTTCGCATGCAAGGGAGGGAATGGTCGCGGTGCGCAAGCCCTCCCCTGCGCGAAGCGCGGGGGAGGGCTAGGGTGGGGGCGACGTTGTTGGCATTATTACGACTGCGCACGAAACAAGGGAATGTTGCGTCCGCCAAACTCGGTAAAGGTTGCGGCGACCGCATCGCCAATTTTGAGTCCGGGCTCGCCATGAGCCATCACGCGAAAGCCTTCGGCGCAATCCACAAGCACAATGGTGTACGGTGCATACGCGCGCAGCGCTTCCGCCGGTGCGCGCGTGACCACGGTGGCGGCATACACCACGCCCTTGCCCGAAGCTTGCGCGGTAGTGGGAGATACGTTGCCACAAGCGGGGCAAAAACCGCGCCGCATGTACCAGATGGCATGGCACGCGGGGCATGATTGGTAGGCGATGCCCGCCTCGCCGTGAGTCCAATCGAGCACGCTCATACTTGCTCCATGACCAGGCTGACATGCGAGGACATCACGCCGCCGTCGCCGTGCAAAAAGGCGAGCGATGCATCCTTCACCTGCCGGTTGGCCGCGCGCCCCGTCATCTGCGCATGAGTTTCCGCCAGATGTGCCATGGCACCGCCAGCACCGCAGTGGCCATAGGAAAGCAAGCCGCCATGGGTATTCAAGGGCACGGCGCCGTCGTGGCTGAAGTGGCCATCGCGCGCCATGTTGCCCGCTTGCCCGCGTGGCGCGAAGCCCAGTTCTTCCAGCAAGATGGTGAGGGTGATGGTGAAACTGTCGTAGACGGCGGCGTAGCGCACATCCTTCAATTCGATTTTGGCGGCGCGCATCGCACGCTGGGCACACGCGGCGGCGCCGAACTGGGTCAAGCTCCTTGCCGTGGTCACATGCTGGTGAGTGTGCGCCTGGCCGGTTCCAAGGATGCGCACACCGTAATCGTTGATGCGCTCCTTGCTCACCACGAAGGCCGCGCCACCATCGGATACGGGACAGCAGTCGAGCAATTTGAGCGGAGCGGCGATGGTCTTGGATTTCATCACATCTTCCAAGGTGATGGACTCCCGGAACTGCGCGCCGGGATGCATCACGGCATGGCGACGCATTAGCACGGCGAGTTCCGCCAGCTCGCGTTCGCCAATACCGTACTCGTGGCAATAGCGGCTCGCCACGAGCGCGTAGTAGGCGGGGATGGTGGCGCCAAGGGGCACTTCGTATTCGGAGTGACCCACTTGCGCGAGCGTGGTCATGGCCGCGTCCCGCGTCTGTCCCGTGAGGCGGTTCTCCCCCGCCGTGACCAATACATTCTTCGCCACACCCGCCTCCACGAGGTGATGCGCCAGCATGACCATGGCGAATCCCGTGGCACCGCCCACTTGCACGCCATGCGCGTAAGTGGGGGCCAGGCCATGGTGTTCCGCGAACGTGGTGGAGAGCATCAGATGCGGGAAGGTGGTGGAGTACGCGCAGATCAAGCCGTCTACCTCCTTGCGCTCCAGCCCCGCGTCGGCCAAGGCCAAGGTGGCGGCATCGCTCATCAGATCGAGCGTGTTGCGTCCTGGGTGTTTGCCGTAGGGGAGGAGGCCGTGGCCGGTGAGGAAAGACATGTTTGCGTGGGGCGTGAGGCGTGAAGGCGCGTGATTACACGGTGGCGATGGGGGTGAGCGGAGAACCGACCGCGCCGGGTAGGCGCAGCGGCGGGGCGGTGAGCAGGAAGCGGGAGCGTTTGTTCGCGCGCAACCATGCGGCGAGTTCCGTGAGGTACCACATCTCTCCCAGATTCACGCCGAGCTTGAACAAGCAGTGCTCGTGGATGGGCAAGGCCGCGCAACAGCCTGGGTGGCTGGTGGCGGGATGGGCCTCCACCGCGTAGTTATCCGCGATCAGGGAAACGAGCCCGCTGTCCGTGATCCATCGGAGTAGTTTTTGATCGCGGCCATCCAGCACGGCGCAAGAGTTATCCACGGTTTGGAGATCTGGCTTGCGGTTGAGGTCGAGCAATAGCTGGCTAAAGCCAGTGTGGATGCAAACCATGTCGCCTTCTTCCACGACGACGGAGTCTGCCTCCAGTATCCGCATGAGTTTGTCGTAGCCGATCACAGCACGCTCGCGCCCCACGTGGGCGTGAATGTCGATCATCACCCCCCGCCCCTGCACGCAGTTGGCCGCCATGTTCTCCACGCCCAACGCCTTGGCATGCGAAGTAGACTTCACCGGGAGGATACCCACCGCACCCGCATCGTCAGCGGAAGACGGGCCCACGATGTCGGTGCCGCCGCGGTAACCGTTATAGAACACCGGCTCGGGCTGTCCATCGCCATCGGCATCGAAGAGCTGGCCGACGTGCGCCAAGCTATCCCACTGTGTCGAGTACTGCAGATGGATGATCGCGACGTCGTCGTTGACGACGTCCGTCATGTCCGGATTATCCTTACCCAACTGATAATTCATGTTGGGCTTGCCGTTGCGCAAGGTGGGCCGCAGCACTGGCGGATGACGGCGGGGGTTGAGAACATTGCCGCCGGGGTAATCCAAGGGCAAGCTCAAGCAGAAGGCTTTTCCTGTCTTCACCTCCTGCACGGCCTTCAGGACGCGCGCCGGTGTCAGGAGGTTCAAGCGGCCGAGTTGGTCGTCGGGGCCGAAATCTCCCCAGGTGGATCCTTCCGGGCGGTGCTTCCAACGGGTCGTCGTATTCATGGTCATGTGGTTATTGTCTACCGCGAACGCTAAAGGGCCGGAGTTTAGCAAGCTATTATGACTCTCGCCCGGAGCATGGCGTAATGAAGAATCTCCCTTACTACCGATCCGATCCTTGCATTTCGATCATCAGGCAATCAAAATGCAAGGATCATGGCACGCTTATTGGACCGCCCGCACCTCACCGCCCGGATCAAGAAGGCGCTTCGGCGTTCGCCAATCACCGCCCTTCTGGGACCGCGCCAGTGCGGCAAAACCACTCTTGCCAAGCAGATAGCGAAAGATTCCGCCAGCACCTATTTCGATCTGGAGAACCCCTTGCATCTCGCCCGTCTCGAGCAACCAATGTCCGCCCTGGACGGCCTGCGGGGGTTGATAGTGATCGATGAAGTACAACGCCGCCCGGACTTGTTTCGCGTGCTTCGCGTGCTGGCGGACCGGCCGCGAAAGAACACACGCTTTCTTATACTCGGTAGCGCCTCTCCGGAGCTGATTCGCCAAGGTTCGGAAACGCTGGACGGCCGTATTGCCTTTGTCGAGATGGCTGGTTTCGGTCTCGCGGAGACCGGTCCCAACGATCTGGACCGGCTTTGGGTACGAGGCGGCCTCCCCCGATCCTACCTCGCACGAAGCCTTCAAGACAGCCTTGAGTGGCGCCAAGATTTCGTTCGCACCTTCCTGGAGCGCGATATCCGGGCACTCGGTATCAATGTGCCCGCTGCATCTCTGCGAAGGCTATGGATGATGCTGGCTCATTACCATGGGCAAGTGCTCAATGTCTCCGAAATCGCGCGCTCGCTCGGCGAAGGCCACACCACCGTTCGCCGGCATATCGATGTGCTGAGCGGAGCGCTGGTGGCGCGGCAACTTCAACCATGGTTCGAAAATCTCGGTAAACGCCAAATCAAAGCCCCTAAGATTTACGTTCGAGATTCGGGATTGCTGCATGCCCTATTAGGCATTCGCGACATGAGTGCCCTGGGAACTCATCCAAAACTCGGCGCCTCCTGGGAAGGTTTCGTCATCGAACAAATCGTCGGACAGGCGGGTGAGCGCAACGCGTACTTCTGGGCAACGCAAAGCGGCGCCGAGTTGGATTTGGTGCTGATGCTGGGAACACGGCGCATTGGCGTCGAGGTAAAGTACGCGGATGCCCCGCGCGCAACGAAATCCATGGCCATCGCACTCCGGGATCTCAAGCTCGACGCCTTATACATCGTCTATCCCGGCGCCGAGCCTTACCGGTTAAATCAGCGCACCGAAGTGCTACCTTGCGCGGCTGCGCTCGAGGCCATAGCAAGGGAAGGAGAAACGCGCTAACCGAAAGATTGGTTAGCATATGACGCTTACCGCATCATCTCACCGTGGAGGTCATGATGAAGCCGATAAGAAAGGCCGTACTCGTTTTGCTCGCATTGCTCTTGATGATGACTATCGTCACCTTCTTTCTTCCCGGCCGCCAATCGGCGCAACGTGCGCGCGATATGGCGGCACCGCCGGAAAAGCTGTGGCCTCTGATTGCCGGCCCCAAGCAGTGGCCCAAGTGGGCGGCTTGGAACCGGCGCGATCCCAATATGAAGATCACTTACGAAGGCGCGGAATCAGGTGCCGGCGCCAGGTGGGCGTGGGAGTCAAAATCCGAAGGCAATGGATCGATGATGTTCGATTCGGCGCAGCCCAACAAGCAGCTCGCCTACACGGTAACGTTCTCGGATATGGGTTCTACCGCTAAGGGAAAGATCGCTCTCGAACCCGCGGATGGCGGCACCAAAGTGACGTGGAGTTTTGAAACGGAGCTAGGAATTAATCCTTTGATGCGCTGGTTCGGATTGATGATCCACAGCATGGTAGGAAGAGATTTCGATGCGGGACTCGATAACTTGGACAAACTCACGAAATGAAAACAACGATCAGGATTGGCGCGGGTTCCGCGTGGTGGGGCGACCGTATCGAGCCCGCGGCGCTCAATGCGGAAAAAGGCGATCTGGATTACCTGTGCTTCGAGACCATGGCGGAAGCCACCGTCTCCGCGGCCCAGGTACGAGCGCGGCGCGATCCAAGCTTCCCCGGTTACGACACCTATCTCGACGACCGCATGCAGGCGGTGCTCCCCGCTTGCCTCAAGCGCGGCACGAAGATCGTCACCAACCAGGGATGGATCAACCCCAACGCCGCCGCCGAGCGCATCGTGCATTGGCTGCGCCACTTCGGCGCCAATGGCATTAAGGTCGCCGCCGTTTCTGGCAGCGTCATCAACGATCGCGTGTTCGAACTCACAGAGACGATTCTGGAGAACGGCAAACCAACCGCATCGCTGGCCGGCCAAATCGCTTCCGCCGAGGTGTATCTCGGTGCCGAACCCATCGTTGGCGCCCTGAAGCAAGGTGCGCACATAGTCGTCACGGGGCGCGCCGCGGACCCCTCCATTTTCATGGCGCCCATGATGTACGAATTCGGTTGGGATGCCCTCGATCACGCCAAACTAGGAGCGGGAAACGGCATCGGGCACTTGATGGAATGCGGCGCGCAGATCACCGGCGGATATTTCGCCGACCCCGGTTTCAAGGAAGTACCGCAACCTTGGAATCTCGCCTTCCCCATCGCGGAGGTGAATGCGGATGGCAGTGTGGTGATTACGAAGGTGGCCGGCACCGGGGGCGTCATCAATCTACAAACGGTAAAGGAGCAAATGCTCTACGAAGTGCACAACCCCGCCTACTACATCACGCCAGACGTAGTGGTGGATTTCACCACCGCGAAGCTTGAGCAAACGGGACCGGACCGGGTGCGCGTGACCCACATCGGCGGTAAACCCAGGACACCCACCCTGAAGGTTTCCATCGGTTGCATCGAAGGCTTTATCGGCGAGGATATGTTCTTCTACGCCGGCCCGGGCGCCCTACAGCGCGCGCAATTGGCCAAGAAAATTCTGGAGGAGCGCTTCAAAATCGTGAAGCTTCAAGCCGAGGAACTTCGTATCGACTTCCTCGGCCTGAACGCGATTCACGCAGACATGACCCCGCGCGATGCGCCTGAACCCTACGAGGTCGCGGTGCGGGTGGCCGCGCGCACCAAGACGAGAGAAGAAGCCGTCAAGGTGGGCCGCGAAGTGGATGGCATGGCCGTCTCGGGCGTGGGCATGACCGGCAAGCGCGTGCCCCACCAAGAGCGTACGCGCGAGATCATCGGCATCTGGTCTTCGCTCGTGGCGCGCGACAAGATTCATCCTTCCATTCGGATTTTCGAGAGCTGATCCATGCGAGTTCCCTTGAGACACCTGGCCCACGCCCGCTCCGGCGACAAGGGCAATACTTCCAACGTTTGCGTGATCGCCTATGCGCCTGAACTCTATCCGTTGCTCAAGGAACAACTGAGCGCCGAGCGCTTCAAGGCGCACTACGCGGGCGTGGTGCATGGCCGCGTGGAACGCTACGAGGTGGATAACATCGGCGCGCTCAACTTCGTGGCGTACGAAGCCTTGGGCGGCGGCGTATCGCGCAGCTTGTGCTTGGACAACTATGGAAAGTCGCTGTCCTCCAGGGTGTTGTCCTTGGAATTGGAGGTGCCGGACTCCATGCGCTCGTTTCTGGTGGGAATGAAATAACGCATCCATGCCTTAACCCCTTTTGCGAGAACCCCGCGTTTATAGGCAGGTTTTCTACAAAAGGAGAAGGTCATGGCTTGGTTGCGCAAAATATTTCACGTTGCATTCGTTCTTGCGCTGTTCGCTTGCTCCGCTCCGGAGCAACACGGTAACGAGAACCCGCCAACGGCGGCTAATACGATCTCGATGGGCGATGAGATCGCGGCACCGCCATCGCAACCTTCTTCCGAGGTTCTCAAAGAATTAGATGTGCCCGCGAAGGACAATTCCCTAGCGAAAAGCAAAGCAGAACCGCAACGGCACATGCGGGAAGAAAAACTCTTCCTCGGCGAATCCGCGGTGGCGAAGCGCGGGATTTACCCAGCGGTCCCCTCGCCTGCCTTACAGTCCGGCGAATTTTCCCGCTACGCCCCGCTTCCGGAAAACACCGAGAAGTACCAGCACATCGCTCAGCATTCGGTGCAACTCGTTTTCGAACATCCGGTGTCCACTTTCAGCATCGACGTGGATACGGGTTCCTACGCGAACGTGCGCCGCTTCCTCAACGACGGGCAATTGCCACCCGCGGATGCGGTGCGCGTGGAGGAAATGATCAACTACTTTCCGTACGCCTACGCCAGCCCGTCCAATCACGATCCTTTCGCGGCACACACCGAAATCGCCGCCACCCCTTGGAACCGCGATACGCATTTGCTGCGTATCGCCATCAAGGGAAAGGACTTGGCTAAAGCATCGCTGCCTCCGGCCAACCTGGTGTTCTTGATCGACGTGTCGGGCTCCATGGACGAGCCCAACAAATTACCTTTGCTCAAATCCGCCTTCACACTCTTCACGAAAGAGCTTCGTGCGCAAGACAAGGTCGGCATCGTGGTTTACGCCGGAGCCTCGGGCGTGGTACTGGAACCCACATCGGGTGCCCATCAAGGCAAGATTCTCGCGGCCCTGGACCGCCTCTCCGCGGGCGGTTCCACTCACGGCGCGGCGGGCATCGAACTGGCCTACCGCGTGGCGCGGCAAGCCTTCATTCCCGATGGTATCAACCGGGTGTTGCTGGCCACGGACGGGGACTTCAATGTGGGCGTCACGAACTTCGAGGCGCTGAAGAACCTCATCGAACAATACCGCAAGACCGGAATTTCCCTTTCCACATTGGGCTTCGGCACGGGGAATTACAACGATCAATTGATGGAGCAACTGGCCGGTGCCGGCAACGGCCACTACAGTTACATCGATACGCTCAACGAGGCGCGCAAGGCATTGGTGGATGAGTTCACTTCCACGCTAGCCACCATCGCCAAGGACGTGAAGATTCAGGTTGAATTCAATCCTGCCACGGTGGCCGAGTACCGCCTTATCGGTTACGAGAACCGCGCGCTTAACCGCGAGGATTTCAATAACGACAAGGTGGACGCCGGCGACATCGGCGCGGGCCACACGGTGACGGCGCTCTACGAGATACGTCTTCGCGGCCACGGCAAGAGCCTCACCGATCCGCTACGCTACCAACAAAGCCCTCAACACGCTTCCCGTACTGACGAAGTGGCCCTCCTGCGACTACGGCACAAGGATCCGAATGGCAGCGACAGCAAGCTGATGGAGACCGCCATACGCCTGCAAGATGAGCGCAAAAACATGGAAGCCGCTTCGCCAGAATTTCGTTTCGCGGTGGCCGTCGCGGCCTTCGGCCAGGAACTGAAGGGCGGCAAGTATCTCGGTAACTACGGCTACGAAGACATCCACCGCCTAGCGCAAAGCGCGGCCTCGGAGGACAAGTTTGGTTACCGCAGGGAGTTTCTGGAATTGGTGAAGATAGCCAGGAATCTGGCCACGAATACTGAATCTCGCTTGGATATTGCGCAATAGGCGGTTTGCGGTGAGGCGTGAGGCGAAAGGCGTGAGGCGATCTCACTCGCGGCGCCTCACGCCTCACGCCTTCTTCAGTTTCCCCCCAAACTGCTTACGCATCTTATCCACCTTGGTTGCCACCACGAAGCGGCAATAAGGCGGGTTGGGATTTTTCTGGAAATACTCTTGGTGATAGTTCTCGGCCGCGAAGAATTCCGTGGCTGGGGTTACTTCAGTGACGATGGGATCGTCGAAGATCCGGTCTTTGATGAGTTGTGCGATCTTTTCCTCGGCGATGCGTTTCTGCTCGCCCGAATGATAGAAGATCACGGACCGGTACTGCGATCCGACGTCGTTACCCTGCTGGTTAAGGGTTGTCGGATCATGGATGACGAAGAACATGTCCAGCAAACCGGAAAACGAAATCGCGGCGGGGTCGAAAGTAATCCGCGCCACTTCGGCGTGGCCCGTATCCCCGCCACAAACCGCTTCATAGGTTGGGTTAGATTCGGCGCCGCCCATGTAACCCGACTCGGCTTTCTCCACGCCTGCTGCCAGCCGAAGCGCCGCCTCTATACACCAAAAACATCCGCCCGCAAGCGTGGCGGTCTCGCGCTTTTCACTGCTCATGTGATGTTCTCCATTTTCTCGCTTATCTATCTATGCTTTCATAATTCATGACGTATTTTTCCCTCACCCTCGGTCCCTCTCCCGGAGGGCGAGGGAGGGGAAAAAAACGACGTAAGAGACGCGCGCTAGCGTACAACAATTTTCTCGCCTAGCCTCCTAACCAACGATGTATATCCTTGGTCCAATTTCGCTTTCATCCGCATCTCACTACTCTGGCGCCATGCCGTGAACGCTCGCAATACAAATTGCCCAAGAGGCTCACGGCGAAGGGTCTCGAAGAACCCAGCCCATTAACCCTTTCAAAGGAACTTCCATGAATACTAGACTCTTATTCGGAATCGGTACCCTGCCAGCCTTGGCGATCTTAACCGCTCTGCAAGCCAACGCGGGCGCCAACGACCCGGTGTGCACCATGGCGCGCGACGTGTCCAGCGTCTCGTGGCGAGCCTCGGCCCCTAGCATGAGCGCTCACTGCTTTGTGGAACGAAAAGTCACGGCGAACGCCAGCGGGCTTGACGTCTCCAATATCCTGGGACGTAGCGCGCCTCCAATTACCCTCGGCCAGAACACCGAGGCTACGGTTGCGTCTCGCGACTTACGGGGCAGCCCGGTGGAGGTGGTAATGGGACGCTCTGGTGGGTCCATCCCAGCCAAGGTGCGCAAGAGCGAGCAAAGCGTCGCCCGCGATCACTAAGCGGCTCGCATATATCCTTGGACATATGGCCGCACCGTAAAGGCTGGCGTAGTCTCTTTGCGTGGCCGGAAGTATTGGCCCGCGGAATCTCCTCCTGAGCTGTCTTGGATCCGGGGTTCGAGCCTCACCGCTCGCGCCTCGGTCTTTTTTTCCATCGCGGCAAAACGGGGCACAATAAAACGCACGGAGAGAAATCCATGAACCTGACGGATCCCCCCCGGGTCGCCGGTAACCCTGGTCCAGGGACGGAACTGGCCACGGGCGGCTTTCGCGCGGGGCTTTCGCTCAGCGCGCAGCACGTTAGAAGCGGTTCCAACGGCGAGGCGGAGCCTGAACAGGCTTGGCGCTTTGACGCCAGCGTGAAAGACTACGGGCTCACCCAAGTCGAGGCGGAGGTCTTGGCTCTCACCGCACAGGGCCTCACCAACTTCGAGGTCGCGCAACGCCGCGGCAGCTCCGAAGGTACGGTCAAAGTCCACATGAACCGCATCTTCACCAAACTCAAGTTGCGAAGCCGCTGCGAGGCCATAGCGTTTTATCTTCAACTCAATAATGTCGATCCCGAGGAGCTTCGCCGCGCGCAGACCGGCCACATGGACATGAAATGGCTGCTCTCGACCATGACTCATGAGCGCCACCCCAAAGGAACCGTGTTGTTTCGCCATGGCGACGTGGGGGACAAGATCTATATGTGCAGCGTGGCATTGTCGCTCTAAAGGAGATTGGCGTGGATATGGCACCGCATGCGCTATTTGGAGAAATCGGCGTATTCGCCCCGGAACACCGGCGCACCTGCACGGCATTTTGCAAGACCGCCGTGGACTTGTTCACGCTCACTTTCGACGAAGTGCGGCGCTGCTATTTTCTCAATCCTCAGTTCGCCTTCTACATCATGTATCTCATCACCCAGCGCCTGATGGCGGACCGCGAGCGGGTTCGCACGGGGGCTCGATAGGGTTCTCCCGCCGGTGCATTCACTCCAATAGACCATGGCGATCCGAGGGGGGGATTGGCTGGCATCGGCGCCCAGAGCGCTGGTCCTCATTTATGGGGGACTGTGCCTTACCCTTGCCGGCGTCATTCTTCAGACCGCCGACTTTGGACAAGAGCTAGGCCGGGATTTCGGCTTGAGGCTTCTGTTTCGATTGCGTGGCACGCTGCCGCCCCCGGATCGCGTGTCCGTGGTGTCCATCAACGATTCCGCGGCCCAGCGCATGGGTCTCCCCGCGGCTATTGGCCCGTACCAACGTTGCGAGGATCTGAAAATTGGCGCACTTCCCCCGGCCCACCGGCAGCTGCCGCCCGCCTCGCGCGTCGCCGATTGGCCCCGGTGCGTCCACGCCAGGCTGGTGGATGCGCTCCATGCGATGGGAGCCAGCACCATCGTATTCGACCTTACCTTTCGCGAGCGAGATCCATTCGTGGTGGATGGCGAGGATGTTCGCGCCACGCAAGATGAGCAATTGGCCGGCGCCATGCGCCAAGCGAAGAATGTCTTCCTGGCCACCAAAGTCTATGAGACTCTTGACCAGGCCAACCCACAACTGTCGTCCGGCTTATCGAACATCAACGCGGCGACGCTGACACAAGCGATCCGCCGGGAGGCCCTCGGGATTGGGCCTTATCATATCGCCGATGTGAAGCCGCCCTATGGGCGCGTGTACCTCTACAGTAAGCCGGATACGCCGCGCCCAAGCGTATTGGTACTGGCCATGCTGTTTCAATTGAGGCAGGCCTATCCGGACGTCCTGCGCGAGATTTCTGGTGGAACGTCCCCCGCCTGGGGCCTTCCCGCCACCCAGGCGGAGTTGTTCGTTCCGGGCGAATTGGAGGCCACGACGCTCCAATTACGGCAACTGCTTCGCTCGCCAGGCAATGGCGTCCCCAGGTACGGGCGGACAACAAAAAGTGCGGAGAGTGCGGCCCAGCGTTGGATTTCCACCCTCGCTTCGGAACCGGTCATCCAGACGAATTTCTACGGCCCGCCAGGAACGCTGGATACCCTCAGCTACGAGGACCTTTTACTACCTGCCGCCTCGGAGGCAATGAAGAAGAAAATTAAAGGACGAGCGGTATTTATCGGTTACTCGGAATCTGCCCGGCCCGAGCAGCTCGATCACTTCGAATCCTACTTCGCACGCGGCGACGGCGTGCATTTCAGCGGCGTGGAATTGGCCGCCACGGTGTTCGCCAATCTGCTGGACGGTTCGCAACTGCGGCGGGCTCCCACCGCCTTGGCGTTGTTCATCGTCGCGCTGCTCGCCTTTGTCCCGCTGGGGATTAGCTTGTACTGGCCCACGGCCATGGGATTCCTCGCCGCGGCGGGTACGGGTGCCGTGTATCTCGTTGCAGCGCTGGTTTTGTTTAGAGCCCACAATAGTTGGCTTCCCATCGTAATTCCCTTGGGCATCGTAGAACAGCAGCCCTATTCGCCCATCGCTTGCGTGATGAAAAAGCACGCGAATTACTGGGTCGACTCCTTGAGGATCAAGACATAATGGCACCTCTAATAATTCAGCATTCTAGAGTAGTGCGTATGGAATCGAATACCGTTCTTGCTGGAAGCGCATAGGTGTACGCATCCTTCAACGTGATGGTGCCTGTGGCGGATCCGCTGTCCAGCAGATTCAGGCCCACCGGCACCGACTGAACGGGAATTGCCACGCTCAATCCCATGCTTCGGCTTACGGAGAATCCGTATGAGGGGAATGCCGCCAGGGGAGCGTTATCGAAATTAGGCTGTTGCGTTCCTTGTCCATCCGGAAACTGCCAATGCCTGGGTGGTGCATTCTTTCCATCTTCCACGTGAGGCCAGCCACGATAGAAATCGGAGTAGCCCTCAATAGACAAACGGGCAAGATGGTTTTCCAGTGGCAGGAAACCCTTGTCCGTGTAGATACGGACTTGATCCTCCACTGGCGTTTGCACGAGGAAGACATCGCCGGGTTGCAAATCTTCCGTAAGCGGATAGACAGGAATGATCTGGCTCGCCCGAATCGAGAGTGACCAGTCCTTGGCCACTCGCGCCAGTTGGTCCGTAACCAACCGCTCCGTAGCACACGCGCCCAGCATGCAGGCGAGGCCCATGACGATCAACGTTTTCACCGGCAACGTCCCCTCTTACAAATCGACGATCCGCCAAGAATACCTCCAGGCCGTTTCGAAATCCATCTATCCTTCGATAGACAGACCACGCGCAAATGTCTCTTATGAGGCCGCGCTGCTACTCGGTAACCCTGCTCTTCCTTACTTCTTTGAGGACCCAGCCTCCGTCGCCCACAACATGCGAAGCTTCGCGTAGCGGTAGTAGGTGCCTTCCGCGCTGGATACGGCCAGCATGAAGCCGTGGCGGCCGTCCAGAAATCCTGCTCGCAAAAAGTACGTTCGGATGAACGCCCACAGGCCGCGCAAGACGGCCGAGCGCAGTCCGGCACGCTTACCCTGGGCGTGGAGCATCTTGGCGCTGGCGGTGGAGTAACGGTCCATCTTGTCCAGTACGTCTTCCAGGTCGGTGAAGCTCTCGTGCATCAAGGGTTCGCGCAGTGCGCCTATCGTACCGCTCACGTTCATGTTCTCGTGCACTAGCAAATCGGTGAAGCGCGCGTGGCCGCGTTTGAACAGACGGATCACACGGTCGGGCCACCAGCCGGAATGGCGGATGTAACGGCCGCAAAAACTGGACAGACGCGGTATGCGAAACGCCACCTCGTTACCGGGCGACGCGACGGCTCTCTGGATTTCATCGCGAAGTTTGTCGCTTACCCATTCATCCGCGTCAAGGCAAAGCACCCAATCGCTCGTGGCCAAATCGAGTGCCCGATTCTTTTGCGGGCCGAAGCCTGGCCAATCCTCGCTGACATGAACCTTGGCGGTGTACCGGCGGCAGATTTCCACGGTGCGGTCGGTGCTGCCGGAATCGAGCACGACAATTTCACTGGCCCACTTGACGGACTCAAGGCAGCGGCCAATGGCGGCTTCTTCGTTCTTGGTGATGACGATGACCGAAATGCTCACGCGCGCGGATTGGAGAGAATGGAGCGAATTGGGAAAACCACGATACTGCTTTGCCGCGAAGTGTGCCCGGGTTCACACGCCCTTCGATCGTTCGACAAGCTCACGATCAGGGCGAACGTGCTTCTACGAACAGCACGAAAATTGGGCGGCGGGCTCGGATGTTATCAGTGAAATCCCCCTGGCCGGTGCAACCAGCAGGGACGCGGGGACTTCAAACCAACGATAGGCGCCCGCGCCCCGCCGGCGAGGGCGCCGCACTACGTCAGCTTTTCTTGGCCGTGGCGGGTTTTCCCTTGGCCTTATGCGCCGGCTCGTCCTTGGACGCGGAGGCCGCGGAGTGCTCTGCCTTTTTCACATTGAAAGCGCTGCGTTCTTTCAATGTGATCATCCCATCCTTGTTGCCGTCCACGGCGGCGAAGTTCTTGGCGAGATCCGGCGTAAAGCCTTGCGACGCTTCGGCTTGCGAAAGCTTGCCATCGCCGTTGGCATCGGCGTGCTTGAAACGCTCGACGAATGGCTTATTTTTCCACTGGGCGATTTCTCCCTAGCTGGAGGTAGCGTGAGTCTTCGCCGCCGGTTTGTCCTTGGCCTGCTTTGCTGGCTCGGCGGCGAGCGTGGCTTGCGATGCGCTAAAGACCCCCACGGACAGGGCGAGGATGAGTGCGTTACGGATCATAGTGCTCCTTTCGGCTGGTTAGGCCACCAGCGAATACTGGCCGCCGGGAGCTATATCGGCACCCCGCTCACAACCTCTAGGCTGCAATATCACGTTATGCGCGGTGCCCGCCAAGAGTTCCCCCGCTAATCGGGGAGCGTTCAAGATTTGCTAGCCAAGCGCTCGCAGCCTGGCACTCACCGCTGACTCGCCGCCTCGGTTGTCGTGATGCTATCCAAGATCTCGGAGATCTCTGCATCCATTTCTTGCGAAGGAGCTCCAGGACTCATCAATTCAAACGAATAATAACGATGCGCGCCGTACCCGAGCTGCGCCCAGTAGGTCCGTTGCGGGCCGCCATTGTGGCCGGGCACTTCCACGCGAAAACGCACCCAGCGCACCGGGCCGGCTGAGAACAACTTGCTCCAGCTCAGCTTCACAGGGCGCCTGGCGTCCCCGGAGAAAATAGCCATCATCCTGGCTGCGGAATCTTTCAAGGGATACTCGCGCTCGTACTCCAGGGAAGGTAACCGTACAGTGGCTGTTAGCTGCGCATCGCTTCTGGCATGACGATAAACGCTAAATAACATGCCCGCGATCTGCTCGTCCATGGCGCCAGTTGTCCATTCGCTTCCAAGACGCAGTCGATAGGCCCCGAAACCTCCGTGAAACACCCAGAGCCGCTTATCGTTCGGATCCCTTCGCGCCAACCGCGTGACGGTGGCGGAACTGGTCGTGCGAAGATCCATTTCCAGCAATGGCGGTGCATCCGCCGGCACGCCGCGCTCGCGCGCCGTGAGATCAATGTGGCCTTCTGCTTCCAACGTGCTGTACATCCCGGTTGCCGCATCCACCTGCGACCTCATGCTCCAGGATGCCTGCCGTGAATCGATCACCCAACCCTCTTTCCGCGGCACCATTTCCACCGACCCGGAAAGAGACACTTGTCCGTCCTCACCCGGCTCGGCGTCAAGAGCCAAGGTACGCGACAAGGTCATTTTCAGGCCCGCAATCTCGAACTCGTGGCGATCGGACCAGCTATCTCCGGGACGCACCGGCCGCGCCGGATAGGGTAAAAGCAGGCTCAGCGTCATGGTCTTGCCGATCGTATCTTCACCGAAAAACGATTCAATCATGGCATCCTGGCGAGCGCGCACGTCAAACGGCACCACGCGCCTGCTCATTTCACTACGATATTGATCCATGATCGCTTCCATGCCCCGCACCGCAAGCAACTCACCATGAGGCGAGACTACGAGAATGAAAGAGCGGCCGGCTATCGAACGGTTAAGGGTGTCCCGGGCCCACTCAAGCATGGTGAGCATCTCGCCGGCTCCCGCGGATTGCGTGCCTGGCGCCTTTAGTACAGGATTGCTCGCCAAGATATCTTGCCTGGTATCAAGTACGAATCTCGCCCCGGGATTGACCACCTCCTAGGCCCCGAAGTTGGTTACGGATGCCATGACCTCCCTGCCCAACGTGAACTCGGCCTGGATAAAGGCATAGCTTGCGGCGATGACCGTATTTCCTTCAGTATCTGGGTCTTGAATTCTCCAGTCGATGCCTATGGTTTTTGCGATGATCGTCTGTTGTGTTGGCGCCAACCCCGCCAAGAATCCTTCCAGCACTGGATCCTCGGACGCCATGCGCGCGGTACGGTCCAGCTTGGTATCAGTCTCACTCTCGGACAATGTAATACGTAAGAAGTCGCCCGCGACAGGGGCAAAACGCAACCGCACGGCAGACGATTGCTCAAGCCCGGCGGACTGCGCAAGGACGAAAGAGGGGCACAGAAGAAGGAGAAGCAGGACGAATGATTTCATGGAGTAACGCCCAGAGAACGGCGAAACCTTCTGACAGCGGGTAAATCGGGGGAGATTCGCTCCGCCAGGGCGAGATAATGACGGGCTGCCTCGTCGCGCTTAGCGTTGTGAGCCCAATCCACTAATAGCAGTAGAAGGCCGGGGTTGGACGGTGCGAGATTCAACGCCTGCCGGACAAACTCATCCGCGGCTGGCAAATCATCGGCGCCCAACGCAAGGATTGCGTGAACCGTCAATGCCCTGATGCGCGAGAGCGGGTCGGCGCCCGGATTGGCCAGCACCTCGGCGGCATATTGCCGCGAAGCGGCGAGATGTGTCTCAGCGTCCCCGAGCACTGCGATGCCTAGCTCCGCCAAGGCCAGTGCCGCTTTAATGGCCGGGATATCCGCCTCCGCCTTCATCTGCGAGCGCGCCTTCCCCACCAACTTTTTCCCCCTTACCACCCAACCTTGGGAGATCTCCAGTAATCCAAGACCCACGTTGGCCGGCACCGAGAGTGGATCGAGTTGCAAGGCCTGCCTATACGCGGCGCGGGCCTCGGGGATTCGTTCCAAAGCACCCAGTGCTTCGGCTTTGAGGAGATGCGCGCGCGTATTATCCGGCATCACGCGAACGGCGACCTCGATATCGGACAGAGCCGCGTTTGCATCGCCCATCAAATAGTGCGCATGAAACCTCAGGACCGAGGCGAGCACCGCTGTGCGAGGATCGCTCGGATCCAGTTCCAGCGCGCGGCCCGCGTTTGCGAGCGCCGGTTCATAATCTTTCTCGTGTAGATTGATCATCGCCCGCAGGCACCATGGTTCCGGATCCAATGGATCCGCTTCAATCAGTTTTTGTAGTTCGCCCGCGGCCTTCCCGATGTTCCCGCGGCGCAGCAGAGCCAATATGGTGGCGACGTCCATCGTGCTCGCCTGCCTGCGCGTTGCGGCCGGCAGCACAAGGCTTTGGCCGGTCAACGGGCGCGCGATGGCATTTGCTTGGTCGCGCGCGGCGAGGCGAATATCCTCCGGCTGGTCCGCCACGAGCCACGCGCGCGCGTTGGCGGCGGTACGTAGGTGAACGCCGCCCCTCAAGTAGTAGGCGCCGCCCCTTGCCTAATCCTTCATTACCACCGCTTCAACCCCCTTGTAGGACACCGGCAACTTGGCCTTTGTGTAAGGCAAGGCCGCCAAGCGCGCGAACCACTGCGAGTTGGCATCCAGCTTGCGCCAAGTCTTGGCCATCAGCACCACATCGAACAATCCATGCAGACGCTGGAACTCCGGGTGCGTGGATGCCAGTTCGGGCAGGGCCTTGGTCAATCCAGCCGCCCACTGGTCGGCGATCGCATCGACATCTCCCGTGCCAAGCAGACCGTCTTGCGATATCACCATTTGCTCGGAGAGCACTTGCACGCCGGTCTTGAAAAGTACCAAGGCGCCGTCCGGAGAGATCTCGATGTCGCCGGTTTCCAATGGAGCCGGATAGAACCAAAACCGATTGGCAACATCAGCGGTGTTGCCTTGCTCCAGCGCATGGCGCATCAGATCCAGATAACTCTTGTAGCCCGGGGATGTGGCCGAGCCGAGGCCAGCCATCAAGCGCTTCATCGTGTAATCGGCCTCGACCATGGTTCGCGCAAAGCCTGAGTCCGCCGGCACGCCACTCACGCGCACATACTGGTCGCCACCGAGATCGGCCGGATCGGGATCAAGACTGCAAAACGGGGTGGCATCGTCTTTCCACACGGCGCGCACCCCAACGATCAGATCGTCTATGGTCAATGCGGGTGCGCCAGGAATAGTTTCGCCGATCAGCAACACATCGTCGCGCGCCTGGTCAAGCAGATATCCTGTGATGCGCGCGATTCCACCCGGCGCGCGTACCGGTGCGGGAAGGTCGTTCCAGTTTCGAACGTAGGACTCCGCCGCTGTAACAAGGGCTCGTAGCGATACGAGCGTCACGTCGGTGGCTATACGCCTCGGCCTATCTTGCCGGTAAACCGCTTTCAATGTCTTAATGTAGTCTCGCACCAACGCCGCGCGCGTCTCCGAATCGCGGGTCCTCTCCAATTCGTTCGCCAAGCGGTTGAACCCATCGCGGCTCCGGGACTTTCCGCCTTTTTGCAGCATCTGCGCGAGTAGATGGTCGTTGAAATGAATTCTGACGCCCTTTGGAAGCTCTTCCTTTAGCCCTTGGCGAACGGAGGCAACGGCCTTTTGGCGAGCCCACAATGAGACATCGTTAGTGATTGCGGCGGCAAGTAGAATTGGGTTGGCCTGTATGGTGACCGCATTGGCCGCCTGCATTGCCGGCCCGGCGGAGAATTCGGCGAAACGCGGGGCAAATTGGAGAAAACGGTGAGCATAGGTTTCTGGATTAATTTTCAGTTTGACACTGCCGGCCTCGTCCGGCCCAGGCATGGCACCCTGTGCGATTCTGTAGAGTTTCGTGAGATTTATTTCCGTGCTGTAGGACACTGGTACGGGCGCGGTGCTGTCGAATTTTCCCTGTAGTTCGGCGAAAGCCCGCTCGATTCCAAAACCCACTTCGTAGCCCAATCCGCTTCGCTCCGAGGAGGTGAGCGCCACGGAAAACCTTTGCCCATTGGAGAACTCAATCTTCGCGCTGCTGGCGCTTTGCATGCCCTCGTCGCTAAATTCGCCCTTGTATTTGAAACCCGCTCGGGGGGAGAGTGCTGTTTCCGGTGTTTGCACACCCACCTGTACTTCGAACTTCGAAGGCCCCGTCCACGACATGGAAAACGTGAATAGATTGGGCGAATTCTCCATCGCGAGTTCGTCTTTGCGCTCGATCTCCACGGTCATGCCCCACTCTTTCAAGCGCTCGGCGAATGACAGTTGTTCTTGGCGCACGCGCGGCCACGCCGCTTCGGGCGGTGGCGGCGGTGGTTCAATAATGAGGGCCATGGACCGGCCGGCCACGGGGGATGCGTCCCCTCGCGTACCGGCATGCACGTGGGCGCTGGCAAGGGTCATCACCAATGCGGCGGCACGCCAAGAGCGGTAATAAAAAATCCGATGATTCATCTTCGTCCCGTTCCGTTTTTCGAGTGAGAGCCGACCCGGCACTTTGGTGTAGCTATCTGGATACCGTAGTAGCCCAGTGTCGTGCCGCGCGCGCCGGAGGGGCACGACACGGCATCATATCGGCGGAAATAAAGGATGGTTGATAGATAGTTCTCGGCGTCGCCGGATATTTCATGCGCATGCCATGGCTAACTTGCGTGAGAGAGGCAGTCCACCCGCACCTCCCGTACCCTGCAGTCCCGCAGAAATCGCAACGCACCTTGGGTAACTTTCGCCCAATCGTCCCCGGGTTGAAGCCGCCAACGGTGAGCGCGGATTTCCGTATCCCAAGGCGAAGATAGCTCAACGGCGGCGCAGTCCTCGCCGCAAGCGTGAAGCCGGGCGTGCGGATCTCCCACCCTGGAGCGAAACTCACGCAAGGAATCGCTCAGGGCAAGCTGGAAAGCCATCTCTTCACGGCAGTAGCGCCCGCTGGATAGGGCCTGATAGAGGGCCTGCGGCGCGCGCGCGAGGGGCAGCAAGGTGGCGCCCGGCTGCCGTAATTGGCCGGCAATTTCCTGTGTGAAGGCAGCGCCCCAGCGGCCGGTCTCGCCCGCGGTTTCGCAAAAACTTGGAGCGCCGCGAGCAACGAGAGTGGCACCCGCCAGGAACCGCAAGTGGACTGATTGTCCTGGAACTGGAATGCACAGGGGCGCGGCGGGTAGGTCCGCGGGTTCATGGCCTTCCATCCGCAACCGCGAGCGAAGGTAGAGGTCGACGGGAGGCAAGGCGCCGAGTACTTGCTCAGTGCACAGGCCCGGGTGAAATACCAAGTTCTCGCTGGGGCCCAAGCATCCCGCGGAGCGGAAGATGCCTCGCACCGCTTCCACATCTCGCAATACCATGCCTATCTCCGCCGGCGCCAGCGCGCCTGCCACGACCACCACGGGAATGGCGAAGATCTGCGTTCGTAGCGCGGCATCCACCGGTCCGTCAACGGCCTCCTGGACGCAATTCCGGAGGGTTCTGACCAACGCGGGCGGCCCCCGCCAGGCCAGGAGCGAGCGCACTTCCTCACCGGCACCGTCCTCGAGAATGCGTTCGATGGCCATCACGCATGCACGCCGGTTGGACCCGCCCAGGCCTTCATCCACGAAGGCGCGCAAAGTCTCCGGTAAAGATTGAGTACCGCTCAGGAAGGTGAGGCGTGGATCGGGCAGTTCTTGCATGGGATGGCATTCAAGGGGGCTTCGCGGGCGGGGTATTAACCTCGCGCCAAGCGGGGAAGACGAATTCATTCTAACGCTGTGGCCCGCGGCGGCGTCCTCTGAGAGAATGTCCGCACTTCCTGGCTTTGCATGGCGGTATGGCGTGACTGAACGTTCGAATACCCGGTACTAGCGGTGGCTTGTGGCGCTGCTTTGCGCGCTCGCGGCCCAGCCCGCTCTCCCGCAAGAGGCGGAAGGAATCGAGACCGACGTCATCACGGAGCAAGACCGCGCCTGGTTGCGCGAGCATCCAGTGATTCGGGTAGGAGCGGAAATCAACTACGCACCCTACGAGTTTCAAGATAGCCGCGGTCGTTTCACCGGCGTGGTGGCGGATTACCTCGAACTCATTCAAGAACGCCTAGGCGTGCGCTTCGAAGTGAAGCAATTGCCCGATTTTGGCGCCGTCGAGGACAAACTCAAACGGCGCGAGTTGGACATCGTGCTGGCGCTGACTCCCACGAAGGAGCGCGAAGATTTCCTGAGTTTCACGAAGCCTTATCTCCAGTACGTGAACGTCATCGTCACGCGCGACAACTTCGGATTCGTGACGGGGCTGGGAGATTTCGATGACGAGCGCATCGCCGTGGCGGCTGGCCACTCGGCGCAACAACTGGTCTCGCGCGCCTATCCCAACGTCAAAGTCACTGCCTACTCCGACATCCTGGATGCGTTGATGGCGGTTTCCACGGGATTGGAGGCCGGCCTCGTGGACGATATTTTTCCCATCGTCTACAACATCCGTTACCGCCAAATCTGCAATCTCAAGCTCGCCACGCCGCTCGAGAAAGCGTTGCAGGCCAAGGGCTTCTCCATCGCAGTGCGCAAGGATTGGCCGGAACTGGTGAGTTTATTGGACAGACTGCTGCAAACCATCGGCCAGGAAGAACAACGGGAGATCTCGCAAAAATGGCTGTCGCTGCGCTACGAAAGCAAGGTGGATTACCGCGCCATCTGGACCGCGGTCGCGTTCTTCTCCACCCTGCTGCTCGCGGCGGTGCTGTGGATCCGCCAACTCAATAAGCAACGCCGCGCACTGGAAGCCGCGCACACCGAAGCCGAGGCGGCCAACCGTGCGAAGGACGAATTCCTCGCCAGCATGAGCCACGAATTGCGCACTCCCCTGCATGCCATCCTGGGCTACGCCGACCTCCTGCGCGAGGAGCGCGTTGCCGGTAACGCACGCAAGGATGCCATCGGCACCATCCTCGGCAGCGGCCAGCATTTGCTCGCGCTCATCAACGATTTGCTGGACCTCTCGCGTATTCGAACGGGGCATCTGGAATTGAAACCCGTGACGGTACGGCTGCGCCCCATGCTGGAGGAGATCGCGGCAATGATGCGGGTGGAGGCGCGGGGCAAGGGACTGGAATTCGTCCTGCAACTGGCGCCGGATTTGCCAGCGGCGGTGGAAGCCGACGACCGCCGCTTGCGGCAGATCCTGATCAATCTACTGGGCAACGCCATCAAATTCACCGATGAAGGCATCGTCACTTTAAAAGTCGAAAGCAGACTCGTACCCGAGCGCGGCGCCGAGTTGCACATGGTGGTCGAAGATACCGGCGTGGGTATCGACCCCGCGGACAAAGCTCGAATCTTCGCGCCCTTCGAGCAAGGCGAGCCGGGGAAGCGGCGCGAGTCCGGGGTGGGGCTGGGATTGGCCATCAGTCATGCGCTGGTAAGCCATATGCATGGCAGCATCGATGTCAGCAGCAAGCCAGGGCGTGGCAGCCGCTTTGACCTCACCTTGGTACTTCCCGTCGTGGATGGCCCGCAAAGCGAGGCCTTGGCCGAACAAGAAATCACCGGGTACGAGGGCCCCCGCCGCTCCATCTTGGTGGCGGACGACCAAGAAGAAAACAGGAATTTGATCGCGCAGATGTTGCGTCCCATTGGCTTCGAAGTCACGCTGGCCAGCAACGGCGAGGAAGCGGTTCAAGTCACGCAGGGGTCTCACCCAGATCTTGTGCTCATGGATCTGCGCATGCCGGTACGCAACGGCTTCGAAGCCGCCGCCGCCATTCGCGCGTTGCCTTCCGTGGCCTCCACGCCCATCATCGCGGCCTCCGCCAGCACTGCCGATCTCGCCCGCGCCCAGGACGACAAATCCTTGTTCGCGCAATGTTTGCGCAAGCCCTTTCAGTCGCGGGAGTTGCTCGGCATCATTGGCGATGCGCTGCAACTCACATGGCGCCACACCAATGAAGCGGACCCAGCCCCCCGCGCACTCCGGCCTTGATACCGCCCCCCGAGAAGGCATTGCTCGAATTGATGGAATCGGTGCGCATGGCCAAATGGATGAAAGTAGAGCAAATGGCGAGAGACCTCGCCGAAAAAGACTCACGCCTGGCGCCTTTTTCCAACCAGGTGCTGGCCTTGTCTAAAGCCTTCGACGAAGAAGCGCTCGTGGCACTTCTCCAACACTTCATGCAATCCACTCGCGATGCCGGTCATCCTGCCATCTCTTAAGATCGGCAGCGAAGCCACTTTGCTCATCGTCGATGACAAGCCCCAGAACCTGCGCCTCATGTCCGATTACCTCGCGGAACATGGGTTCGATTTGATGCTCACGCGCAGTGGCGAACAAGCCCTGGAAAAGGCGCGCCTGGCCATCCCCGATCTGGTGCTCCTCGATCTGCGCATGCCCGGCATGGATGGCTTTGAAGTGTGCCGGCGCTTGAAAGCGGATCCCGCCACCGCCGCTATTCCGGTGATCTTCATGACTGCCGAGGACGAGACGGCGCAGAAGGTCACGGGTTTCGCGCTGGGTGCGGTGGATTACATCACCAAGCCCATCCAGCGCGAAGAGCTACTCGCACGCATCCAGCATCAACTGCAATTGCACCGCCTGCAAAAAGCCCTGTTCTACAAGACGCAAGACCTGGCAGCCAAGAATTCGGAGCTGGAAGCTTACGCCCATACGATCGCCCATAGCCTGAAAACACCGCTCGCCGCGAGCACATGCTTTCTGGAAATCCTCTACAAATACCGCTCGGACAATCTCAGCGAAGAGCAGCGCCATTTGCTCACGCAGGCCATGAGCCTGCTCAATACCACCGGCAGCGCCATCGATGCGATGCTATTGCTGTCCACTGTTTCCAACCAAGAGGTGGAACTGCACGCCTTGGATATGGAGGACTTGACGGGAAATGTTCTGATCCAATTGGCCGACCTGCGCGCTTCCACGCAGGCTGCCGTGGTACTGCCAAGCAAATGGCCCAAGGCCCTCGGCTACGCGCCTTGGGTTGCCGAGGTATGGCTCAACCTATTGAGCAATTCCTTCAAATATAGCGGCCAACCCCCGCGAATCGAGATAGGGGGCGAGAAGGACCAGGCACAAGTGCGCTTCTGGGTACGTGACAACGGTACCCCATTATCCGAGGCCGATTGCGAGCGCATCTTCACACCCTTCACCCGTTTGCAACAAGAGCGCGCCTCGGGTCATGGCTTAGGGTTGGTCACCATACAGCGGATCATCGCGAAGCTCGGTGGAGTCGTGAAGGCGAGGCCCCTGGATGCGGGAGGTAACGAGTTCAGCTTTACCTTACCGCCGCTGGCGAACTCATGAAAGTCCTCCACGCCGACGACCATCCCATGTTCCGCGAAGGATTGCGCTTCTTCTTGAAGCTGCTTGACCCACGGATCACCATCCTCGAGGCCAACAACTTTCAAGGAGCGTTGGATAAGCTGGCGCTGGAGTGGCCGGTGGACATGGCGCTCATCGACCTGCAAATGCCAGGCATGAGCGAGACGGATGGCTTTTTCACCATGCGGCGGCGGCATCCGACCTTGCCCATCGTGGTGCTCTCCGGCGTGAGTGACACGCGATTGATCCGCACATTGCTCGATGGCGGCGCACGCGGTTACATTCCAAAGTTCGCCAACAGCGAATTACTCATGGACGGGCTGCGGCGGGTACTGAAGGGGGAGATCTTCGTCCCCTAGGGAATCTTCATTCCCTCCGCGCAAGCGCGAACGGATAGCACGGAGAGAGAAATCCTCAACTCGCGCCAACTTCAGATTCTTCCGTTACTCGCCGACGGCATGGCCAACAACCAAATAGCCGATGCCCTCAACGTGGCCGAGGGCACGATCAAGCAGCATATGAAGGAGTTGTTCAAGCGCTTGAATGCGCGCAACCGAACACAGGCGGTGCAGGAGGCAAGGCGATTAGGACTACTGCGCAAGTAATGGCGACTAGGCGGCGGTGCCTAACGGCACCCATATGGGCGCATTACCGGCGCCGGCTCAGTCCGCCTCGTGGCTACATGAAAGCGGTCCATCAGCCGGCCCACGCGCGGGGCTGATAGGTGCACGCGGTGAGGGCGATAATGGGTTACAGCCTAACTATGGGGTCAAAGTTCGGCCATTTGATTCGCATCTGCCTTGACTTCGACGGTTCTTTGCAACGCATCGATATCGTCCAATATGCGTGCAAATCGCCGGCCGAAATTCGTGAGCCTGTATTCCACGCAAGGGGGTACCTCGGGATACTGAATTCGTTCGAGAATTCCGTAGCGAACCAATTTGCGTAGGCGCTCGTTGAGTACCTTAGGGGTGAGTCCTGCCACCGAGCGCTGCATCGCTCCGGGACGGCACACACCGCCACGAGCTAGATGAAGGACTTGCAAAGACCACTTGCAACCCACGATGTTTTCCACCATGGCGCAAACTTTCGGCATCTCGGCCAGAATTATTTTCCCCTCTCCTTTCATCAAATAGCACCGTTCGGTAAGTACAGCACCTATTCGTCCGTACTTGAGGACGCCTCTTGGTCCAATTATCCTGTTACGCGCTACTGAATCACAGTAGCTGCTAGGGCACGGACGATTCATTCTACTGGAGGTTATTCATGAAGACGGCGTTAGTACTGTTGTTTATATTGATGCGCACGGTTGCCGCAGCCGAACCCGCACCCGTACCGTATCCGGAAGGTTGGCGTGACTGGAGGCACGTGAAGAGCATGGTGATCCTGCCCGGACACGGCCTATACGAGGGGCTCGGTGGTGTACACCACATCTACGCCAATAAGAAGGCCATGGAAGGATACAAGTCCGGCACATTCCTTGATGGCGCCGTGATCGTCGTGGATTTCTTCGTGGAAGTCGCGAAGGACAACACCGTCACCGAGGGTGAACGAAAAATGATCGCGATCGCTCACAAAAACGCGAAGAAATGGAAGGACACGGGCGGTTGGGGATGGGAGGCTTTCGCTGGAGTGGACAAGAATAAACGGGCGGTTGGCGCCAACGCTGCGACTGCGTGCTACCAATGCCATTAGGCGCAGAAAGACAAGGATTTCGTGTTTAGTGTCCCCCGAGATTGATGGGAGTCCAGAGCCAACATTGGCGGCACAAGCCCGCGCACTGCGAACTGCGCTGGCCTGAAGGTCACGAGCGCGTTCGCGTGCACCTACCCCCGCAATATCTCCTCCACCGCCAGCCCCACCGACAGCACTTCGAGGTCCGCCCCTGGCCGCCCGGCGATCTGCAGCGAGAACGGCAACCCCGGAACCCACTCATCGCAAGGCAGACTGAGGGCGGGGAAACCCGCGAAGTTGAAGGGTCCGGTTAGCCGTGTCATGGCGCCGGGCGTGGGAATCTTGCGGCCGCCGAACTCCATGAAGCGCGCGCCCTTCTCCGCCGGAACGATGGGGAGGGTAGGCAGCACGAAAACTTCTCCGGGCTTGAGCGCGGCGGTCATGTTGTCGCGCAATTGGCGGCGCAGGCGCTGCGCGTTGATGTAGTCGATGGCGGCGATGAATTGCCCCACCTCCAAACGCACGCGCACATCTTCGCCGATGCGATCACCCGCGCTGGCGAGCAGATGCCAATTGGCCTGGCAGCCTTCGGAGGCCAAGGTAACGAACTGCGTGCCGCCCGCGTATTGCATGCCGGCGATACGGCGCTCTTGAACAGCCGCGCCCGCCTTCTCCAGCTTGGCCAGCACGCGGTTGAATGCGCTAGCAGTGTCGTTATCCAGATGATCGAAGAAAAAAGGAACAGGCCGCACGAATTTCAGCTTCCGCGCGGGGGCCACGTTTCCGGACCCGGCTTTTAGGCCCGCCATGACTTCGAAGGCAAGGGCCGCATCGCTCACGCTTCGTGCCAGAGGGCCGATGTGATCGAGCGACCACGCCAGGGGCAATACCCCCTCGCGGCTCACCTGCTCATAGCTGGGCTTGAAGCCCACCACGCCGCAACAGGCGGCGGGAATGCGAATGGAACCGCCGGTGTCGGTACCCACGGTGATGGCGGACAGCCCCGCCGCTAGCGCCGCACCCGACCCCCCGCTGGACCCTCCGGGTATGCGGGAGGGCGCGCGCGGATTCACCACCGCGCCAAAATGCGGATTGGCACTGGTGACACCGTAGGCAAGTTCGTGCAAATTTGTCGTGCCGATGATGAGCGAATCCGCGCCGCGCAGTTTTGCCACCGCCACGGCATCTGTCTTGGAAACCTCTCCCGGCATTGCCCTCGTGCCGCCAGTGAAGGGATGATCCTTCACGCGCATGAGATCCTTCACACCCACCGGTACGCCGGCGAGCGGCCCCGTCACCTCGCCGCGCGCGAGCTTGTCCTCCAAGGCTCTGGCGCGTGCCAGCACCGCGTCGGGATACAGGCTGATGAAGGCGTTGAGATCTTTCTTCTGTTCGGCCTGGCGCAAGACAGCGTTGGCCACATCCAGGGGCGAGATCTCCTTGCGCTTGATGCGCGCGGCTATTTCGCGGGCGCTGGCGAAGCACAAATCCTCGGATTGCCCAGCGGCAGGAAGTTCCGCCAGTGTGCCCGCAGATTGCAACCTCGCCACGGGGGGCAATGCCAGGGGCTCGCTGGTGGCGCGTTGCTTGATCACCGGATCGATGTCCGCGACGTGCAGGAGCACACGCTCTTCCCATAGGGATGCCCGCTCCAGAAACTTGTAGTCGCGCGCGCTGCTGGCGGCAGTGAGTAGGTCCTTCAACTCCGGTCGGTTCATGGGTTTCTCCTAATCTATTTTCTCGACGCTAAGGGCGCGCAAGGCAGGCGAACGAAATTCTCGCAGATACAGCACCAATACCACCCATGCGGTGACCAGCATGAACAACCAGGTGGTGACGAACCATGACAACGCCGCTAAACCGAAATAGTAGGCGCGCAATCCGTAGTTGAAACTGTCGGCCGCCAAGGAAGTGATTTTGGCGGCACGGCGAATGAAGTGCGCCTCGCTTTGCGAATCGTCCGTGACCTTGGGCGCCGCGCCCACCAATATGGAGCTGAATCCAAATTGGCGCAGCGACCATGTGAACTTGAAGAACGAATAGACGAATATACCGATCAGCAACAGGATCTTCAACTCCCAGGGCTGGCCGGACAATCTGGAGTGAAAGGGCAAGCCCTGCACCAACGCGATGATTCGGTCGGTTGCACCCAGCATCGCCAGCAGGCCACCTAGAATAAAAAGCGTGGTCGAGGCGAAAAAGGTAGCGCTGTTGGAAAGCATCGTAAGAATGCCGGTGTCGATCACGCGCAGTTCGCGTCCTATAACGTTGGTCCACCAGTCCCGCCGGTATTGCCCCATCACTGACATGAGACTGCGCTTGCGCGGGGCTTGGTATCGCGCGTAGTGCTGGTAGCCGGCCCACAAAGCGAAAAACCATAGCAGGGCCACCGCGTCAAACGCCGTAAGATCGATGTATTGCCAAACATAGAGTTTCTGAAAGGTCACGTTCAAAGGAATAGGGTAAGTACGCCGGTGTAACCGTACAGCCGGTCGTGGGAGATTTCGCCGTTGCCGAAGAATCCCACGAGCGGAACCTCTCCAAGGTGATCGCGAATAATGCGAAGCTCCTGTGAGTCCCCGCCAAACAAGTTAGGACCACGCCCCAGGCACGAGTAGTAGAGCGCCCCGCGAGGCGCGCGGTACAAACCGGATTTGATGCTATGTAGCATGCGTTCCAGATCGTCGCTGGCGCTGGCCTTGTCGCGCGTACAAAAGAACACGCTGCCGCCCGTCTCCACGGCTTCCGCCACGGCGACCAAGCGGCGGGCGCTGTCGATACCGATCAAGTGACGGACCAGATAATCTTCCGTATCCGATGTCTTCACAGGCAGGCCGGCAAACACGTGGTACTGCACTGAATCGAGGTTGGCGGCGGGACCGCCCAAGTCTTCTCGCAACACGTCCAAGGCCGGGCGCCCGTCGATGGAGATAAGAATATTGCGGTGCGCCCGCGTAATCGTTCGGCGCGGGCCAACGGGTGCGCATCCTTGCGTGAGGCGCGTGGCTACCACGACGTCGCCGGAAAAGACAACACCCGAGAGTCCGGGAAGGTCACCCTTGGGAATGCGCGGGCTAGCACCCCGGGAACTGGTGAGCGCGCCGACCACGAACCCGCTCTCCAGTCTTGCCGACAAGGCCTTGATCATGGGCCCGAGTTCGGAAGTGGCCGGATCCGCATGCACCACCGCGAAATTGGGTGTACCGCCTTCGAGGTTCGCCGCCGCGAGTTGAGTTTCCTTTAGCGAGTGCACGGAGGGAAGCACCGAAAAGTGCCCCGCGCCGATATCGCATAACATGAGCGCGAGCGCGGGCCGGCCGAAATACTCCTTGCCATTGGCGCAGATACCAACGCCCACCGTCCCGGTCCAGTGCTTGACGCCCGTTCGCGCGACCAGCTGCGCGCGGATCGCGTCGAGATCGCCCGCGAAATGCTCGCTTGCGTAAACAAAACCCAGCGTCGCGCCAGCAACGGGCAACCGGCATTGCTCCAGGCAACGCTCCAGCGCCTCGCGCCAATCGTTGGCACTGGCATGTCCATGAGCGAAGGTGCGATCAAGAATTTTTGCCGTCACGGCGCGAGCTTGGTTTGAACCGGAATGCTGGATTGTACTCAGTCCCGTGCGGGCCCAGGACTATAATGCCCAGATCATCCTTTCATTCGAGCGAAGCCCACGATGAGCACGGTTTCTAATCTCCCTCCCGCACAGGTATCCGGACAAATCCTGCTTCGGCAAGACCAAGACGGCGTCGCCACCCTTACGCTGAACCGGCCCAACCAGTACAACGCGCTGTCGGAGGAAATGCTGGGCGAACTTCAAATGGCGCTGGAGAGTATTGAGCAAGACACCTCCGTGCGAGTCGTCGTGATCGCGGGGAACGGCCCAGCATTCTGTGCCGGCCACGATTTAAAGCAAATGCGAGCCACTCCGCGCAAGGACTATTACGAGAAACTCTTCGCCCAGTGCAGCAGGATGATGATGACCCTCTTGCGAATTCCGCAGCCGGTTATCGCGCGCGTGCACGGCATCGCGACCGCCGCGGGCTGCCAACTGGTGGCGCAATGCGACTTGGCGGTGGCCTCGGAGAACGCGAAGTTCGCCGTGTCCGGCATCAACGTTGGGTTGTTCTGCTCGACCCCAAGCGTCCCGCTCGGAAGAAACGTCCTGCGAAAGCAAGCCATGGAGATGTTGCTCACCGGGGACTTCATCGGCGCGCGCACGGCCCTGGAACGCGGCTTGGTCAACGCAGTTGCACCGCTTGAGGGCCTGGACGCCGCGGTCGCGGACCTTGCCCGCCGCATCAAATCCAAGTCCGCCGTGGCGGTCGCAACAGGCAAGCGAATGTTCTACAAGCAAATGGAGATGGGGTTGGAAGGCGCTTACCGCTAC
>SHXO01000028.1 GCA_009693245.1 Betaproteobacteria bacterium
CGGATCTCCCATCCGAGTGAGTTGCTAGGCGCGCTCTTGTACATCGAAGAATCCAGGCTGCTTGGGTTTGGGTTGCTTCCTGCGTTTGTCTTTCTTCATCGGCCTCGGGATCACTTTGCGCTTCTAGCCTTTTTATCACATCGATTCCATACACACTACTCTAGAATGCTGAATTATTAGAGGTGCCCTTAAGACCGCCCGCTTCTGTTATCTTGCGCCCCATGAAAAATATGACCAGCGCACAGCTTTATCTTCGCCTGCTCGGTTACGTAAAGCCCTATTGGGTGGAGTTCGCGGCCTCCATTATCGGCATCGCCTTGGTGGCCGCATCGGAAGTGGTGCTTCCCATGGCGATCAAGCCTTTCCTGGATGGTACCTTCGTGGAAAAAGACCCATTCCTGATGAAATGGATTCCGATAGGGATCGTCGGGATTTTCTTCCTTCGGGGCATCGGCGCCTTCGTGGGCGCCTTCGCCAGCGCCTGGGTGGGGAATAAGGTGGTGCTCGATTTGCGAGCGGAAATGTTCCGCAAGATTCTGCGGCTGCCCACTGGGTTCTTCGACAACAGCATGACGGGGAATCTGATCTCCAAGATCACGTTCGATGTCACGCAAGTCACCAACGCCGCCACGCAGGTGGTCAATGTCTTGATCAAGGATTTCCTGATCCTGTTCGGTCTCATGGCCTGGCTTCTCTACCTGAATTGGAAGCTCACGCTCATCACCTTTCTCATGGTGCCGCCCATCGCCATCGTCGTGCGTGTATTCAATGTGCGGCTGCGTAACATGAGCCGCCGAAGCCAAGAGGCCATGGGCGACATCAACAACGTTTTGCAAGAGGCCATCGAGTGCCACAAGGTGGTGAAAATCTTCGGCGGAAAGGACTACGAGTCGAAGCGTTTCTTCGAGGCTTCCAACCGCTTTCGCGGATTCGTCATGAAGCAAGCCGCCGCGGGCGCGGCCAACGTACCCATCACCCAGATACTCGTGGCCATCGCCACGGCCGTCGTGATTTACCAAGTCACGCTACAGGCCTCCGCCGATCGCACCACCGTGGGCGGATTCGTGTCCTTCATAGGCGCGATGCTTCTGTTGAGCGCGCCCCTCAAACGCTTGGCCGGCGTAAGCGAACATCTGCAGCGCGGGCTGGCCGCCTCGGAGAGTGTGTTCGGGCTTATCGACCAGGAGACCGAGCAAGACACCGGCACCATCCAGCTCGGCCGCGCACAAGGCGCGCTGGTGTTCGAGAACGTCAGCCTTCAATACGAGCAAACGGAAGGCGAGGCCCTGAGCAACATCAATCTCCAGATACAACCTGGTGAAACCATCGCTCTCGTCGGACAATCGGGCAGCGGGAAAACCTCTCTCGCCAACCTGATCCCGCGCTTTTACCAACCCAGTTCCGGCCGCATCTTGCTTGACGGACACGATCTCGGACAAATCACGCTATCGAGCCTGCGGGCGAACGTGGGTCTCGTCAGCCAGGACGTCTCGCTCTTCAATGACACCATCGCCGCCAACATCGCCTATGGCGCTCAGGCCGGAGTGTCCGAAGCGCAGATTATAGAAGCCGCGGAGGCCGCTCACGCCATGGAGTTCATCCGCGCGCTGCCGGAAGGGATGAATACGCTGGTGGGCGAAAACGGCGTGCGCCTATCCGGCGGCCAGCGCCAGCGGCTCGCCATCGCGCGCACGCTGCTGAAGAACGCGCCCGTATTGATTCTCGACGAGGCCACCTCCGCCCTCGATACGGAATCCGAACGCGCGGTTCAAGAAGGTTTGGAAACGCTGATGCAGGGCCGGACTACCATCGTGATCGCACACCGTCTTTCCACAATCGAAAAAGCCGACCGCATCGTCGTGCTCGACCAGGGCGAGATCGTTGAGACCGGAACGCATGCGGAGTTGGTGGCGAGAGAGGGCGTTTACTCCAAACTTCAGAGTCTTCAGTTTTCCGAGGAGAACTGAAAAGCCTTTGGTTAACGTAAAGCGAGACGCACTGAGGCTACACAAATCGGTTCGGCGATATTTTTCATGGCCATCATCAAGAGCGGATACTACAACTGCGCATCCCATTCTCCGCCCACGATAACAAAATAGCAGTAACACTGCCCAACCGTCATGAACAAAATGTCTGGCATGAGGTGCGCCTCGAACTCAAGCACCATCGTGCTTTTACGGTATTGGTCAAGGCTCTAGAAATTGGATGCATTGCGACAGGTGCTGCATAGCCAATGCGCCGCAAGAGAACGTGATGCATTGACGCCGCTTGTCGTCAATTTGAGA
Source organism: Betaproteobacteria bacterium (assembly GCA_009693245.1). Lineage (NCBI taxonomy): Bacteria > Pseudomonadati > Pseudomonadota > Betaproteobacteria > Betaproteobacteria bacterium. The sequence continues at coordinate 2,286 of SHXO01000028.1, forward strand.
GGTCGACCTTAGAAGGTGGCTAGCTAGTTTAGAAAACTGTCCCGGGGAAATGGCATCGTTGCAAACCCATATTTTCCCGTCGCTGGATTCAAGTTCCAGAATTGCGGGCACAACTTAGTGCGCCAGCTCCAAATTCGGTCCTACGCTCATTTCCACCTGGAGGTAAACGGATAGCTAACCGGCGCGCACCGCTTTTGTACGTATTCTTGCCGAGCGCCGAGCCAGGCCGGCTGCGGATCGTGCAACGACAACAAGGGAATTCAATGCCGCGTTTACTGCTTCGTTGGTCGGAAAAATCTTGGACAACTCGGGGGAAAGCAGAACTAGATTGCTGCCCTTCTTGAACTCAGCGTAGTGCTTTCCACGCACGCCTTTTCCTAGATCCTCGCGCCGGTATTCGGCGCGCATTTCCTCAGCCTTCTTCATAGATCTTCCTTTCACGCCTCGTAGCGGGACGCGCACTAATCATTCGGAACTTTCCTTTACGGTGGGTAAATATCACAGCGAAAACCCGTCCCGCACGGGACAGGCCAAACATAAGCCAGCGCTCTTCGCCAATCGAATGATCGGGATCCGCAAAGGTGTAGGCGATGGGATCGCCAAAAACCGAGGCCGCTTCCTCAAAGCTAACCTTGTGCTTCTTGAGGTTGCGCGCTGCCTTAACGGGATCGTCCTCAAATTCCATAGCGCGTCACTTTATCAGGCGTGAGGGAGATAGGTCTTACGAACAGCACTTTATCCTCTAGCCCCCCCCAAAAGGCTATCCTCTTCCAGGCATCAGACCCTAGTGCGCCCGCTCCCAATTCGGCCCCACGCCCACATCCACCTGGAGCGGAACGGATAGCTGGGCAACGCCAGTCATGAGGCCAGGGAGTTCTTGCCGCACGCGCTCGGTTTCGGAGTCCGGGACTTCCAGAACCAACTCATCGTGCACCTGCATGATGAGTTTGGTTGCAAGCTGTGTTTCTCGCAGCCACTTATCCACCGCGATCATTGCAAGCTTGATGAGATCCGCGGCCGTACCTTGCATGGGCGCGTTTATGGCCGCGCGCTCGGCGCCTTGGCGGCGGCCGGCGTTGGAGGAACGGATTTCCGTCAAGAACAAGCGGCGGCCGAAGACGGTTTCCACGTAGCCTTTTTCGCGCGCGGTTTCGCGCGTGTGCTGCATGTAGGCGGCCACTCCGGGATAGCGCGCGAAGTAGCGCTCCATGTACTGCTGGGCGGCGTTGCGTTCGATGCCTAGTTGCCCCGCCAGCCCGAAGGCGGACATGCCGTAGATCAAGCCGAAGTTGATCACCTTGGCGTAGCGGCGTTGCTCGCTCGTGACCTGGTCGCGCTCCACGCCAAAGATTTCCGAGGCGGTGTGGCGGTGCACGTCTTGTCCGGTGGCGAAAGCGTTGAGCAAGCTCTCGTCACCAGATAGGTGGGCCATGATGCGCAGCTCGATCTGGGAGTAATCCGCCGACACGATGCTGGCGCCCGGAGGCGCGATGAAGGCCTCGCGAATGCGGCGGCCCTCCGCCGTGCGCACGGGGATGTTTTGTAGATTCGGATCGGTGCTGGACAAGCGGCCCGTCACCGCCACGGCTTGCGCATAGTTGGTGTGCACCCGGCCCGTTTTCGGGTTCACCATGCGGGGCAGTTTGTCGGTGTAGGTGGACTTCAACTTGGAAAGGCCGCGGTAATCGAGCAGCACCTTCGGTAACGGATAGTCGAGCGCCAGCTCTTGCAGGACGTCCTCGTCGGTGGAGGGCTGGCCCGTGGGAGTTTTCTTGATGACGGGGATCTTGAGTTGGTCGAATAAGATCTCCTGGATTTGCTTGGGCGAGCCAAGATTGAAGGGGCGGCCAGCCAGTTTGTGTGCCTGGGATTCGATCTCGATCAAGCGCGTGCCCAGATCGTGGCTCTGCGCATCGAGTAATGGCGCATCGAGCAGCACGCCATTGCGCTCCATGCGCAGTAGCACTTCCATGGCGGGCATCTCGATCTTTTCGTAGATGTAGAGTAGCTTTTCTTCCGCGCGCACCTGCGGATAGAGAACTTGGTGCAATTGCAAGGTGACGTCGCTATCCTCGGCGGAATACTCGGTGGCCTTCTCCACGCTCACCTGGTCGAAGCCAATGTGATTCGCGCCCTTGCCCGCCACCTCGGCATAGAGAATGGTTATCACACCCAGATGACGCGCGGCCATGGAATCCATGTCGTGGGGCTTATGGCTTTCCAATACGTAGGATTGCAGCAAGGTATCGTGCACCACGCCGCGCAGTGCGATGCCATGATTGGCGAACACATGGGCGTCGTACTTGGCGTTCTGCCCTACTTTCGCCTTGGAGGCATCCTCCAGCCAGGGTCGAAGGCGGGCGAGGGTTTGTTCGAGACCGAGCTGCTCCGGCGCGCCGGGATAACGATGCGCCAGCGGAATATAAGCGCCTTCATGGGCCGCGACCGATAGGGATATGCCCACGATGCGCGCCAGCAGTGGATCCAGGCTCGTGGTCTCCGTATCCACCGACACCAACTCCGCGGCTCCGATGCGCTCTAACCACGCCTCGAATTGAGCCATGGCCAGCACACATTCGTAATGCCGTGGGACGACCTCCTTCGGCGGCACCCCCGCCGCCTCGCCGGACGCCTCACGCCTCACGCCTGACGCCTCACGAAAACCCGGAGTCTCGCCCCCATCCAACTCCCTGCGCCAGCTCTTGAACTCCAGCCTATCGAACAATTCCCGCAACGCCGCGACATCCTGTTCGCCGTAATGCAGGGTTGCCAGTGGCACGGGCAACTCGACGTCGCACTTGACGGTGAGGAGCTTCCTCGCTTGCGGAAGCCAATCCTTCGCCTTGCGCAAATTCTCGCCTACCACGCCGGCGATCTCATTCTCGTGGGCTATCACGTTATCGAGAGTCCCGTACTGCGTGAGCCACTTCACGGCCGTCTTGGGCCCCACCTTCTCGACCCCAGGGACGTTATCCACGGAATCGCCGATGAGGGTGAGGTAATCGATGATCTGCGCCGGTTTCACGCCAAACTTGCCCTCCACTCCGGCCTCGTCGAAGGTTTCGTTGGACATGGTGTTCACCATGGTGACCAAAGGGTTCACCAGCTGAGTCAGATCCTTGTCTCCCGAGGAGATCACGCAGCGCATGCCCCTCTCCTTGGCGAGCACGGCCAGGGTGCCGATCACATCGTCGGCCTCCACCCCTTCGATTTCCAGCATGGGCCACCCCAAGGCACGCACGCACTCGTGCAGCGGCCCGATTTGCGAGCGCATGTCCTCGGGCATTGGCGGGCGGTTGGCCTTGTATTGCGGATACCAATCGTCTCTAAAGGTTTTGCCCTTGGCGTCGAAGACGCAGGCACTATAATCCGCCCCCACTTCCTTGTGCAGCCTCCGGAGCATGTTGATCACTCCGTAGATTGCCCCCGTGGGTTCCCCTCGTTTATTTCTTAGGTCAGGAAGCGCGTGGAATGCGCGATATAGGTAGGACGAGGCGTCGACAAGAAGCAGAGTTTTCATGGAGTTCAATTGACCAGCGACTCCCTCACCGCACGCAGCGTGATACTAACCGAGTCTATTTCGCGATATAACGATGACCACAGCAAGCAAAACTCCGCTCCCTCTCGCGCCTGAACTGATCGGCAAGCAATGGTCGGGGCGAGAAGCCTACCGGGTGCTGGGAATTATGGCAGAGTTCGTCGAGGCGACCGAACGCCTGAGCCATATTCGCCCCGCGGTCAGCATCTTCGGCAGCGCGCGCATGCCGCGCGATCATCACTACTACCGTTTGACGGAACAGATCGCGCGGCTTCTGTCCGATGCGGGCTTCAGCGTCATCTCCGGCGGCGGGCCTGGCCTCATGGAAGCCGCCAACAAGGGGGCCTACTACGGCAAGTCCTTGAGCATTGGGCTCAACATCCAGTTACCGCACGAACAATCGGGCAACCCTTACCAGGACATCAGCCAGACCTTTCGCTACTTTTTCGCGCGCAAGGTGATGTTCGTCAAGCAAGCCGCCGCCTATGTCGTGATGCCCGGCGGCTTCGGCACCATGGACGAGTTGATGGAAGCCTTGACCTTGGTGCAGACCAAGAAGATTCGCCGCATGCCCATCATCCTGGTGCACCGGCCCTTCTGGCAAGGTTTGGTGAATTGGATCTCGGACACCTTCGTGAACGAGAAAATGATCAGCCCCGAGGACGTGGACCTCATACGCGTGATCGACGAGCCGCGCGAAGTGGTGAACGCCATCTTCGATTACTACGAGAAGCGCGGCTTCGAGCCCTCGGCTGCGGAACACGAGGCGCAACTCAACCTCTAGCCCATGTCGGTTTTCACTACCGTCACGCCCGAGCAGCTTGCCCCATGGCTGAAGAATTACGACACCGGCACGCTACAAGATCTACAAGGGATCCTGTCCGGCATCGAGAACACCAACTACTTTGTCACCACCAGCCAAGGGCGTTTCGTTCTCACGCTGTTCGAGAATCTCACGCCCTCCCAACTGCCGTTCTATTTGAATCTCATGGCCCATCTTTCCGGTCATGGCATTCCGTGTCCCAAGCCCATCGCGGATATGCGCGGCAGTTTTCTGGGGGAGTTGAACGGAAAGCCCGCGGCATTGGTGACCCGGATAGACGGCGCTCCGCGCCTCAACCCCACGCCCGCGCACTGCGCCCGCGTGGGCAAAGTACTGGCGGAAATGCACCTCGCGGGACAAAGTTACCACGCGCGCCTGGACAATTTGCGCGGCCCGCGATGGTGGACCGAGGCGGCGGCGCGGATACTTCCCTTCTTGGCAAGAGAGGACGCGAAGTTGCTGCAATCGGAAATTGAATTCCAGGCTGGGCATGGCACACAACGGCTTGCGCGCGGTGTGGTGCATGGGGATTTGTTCCGGGACAATGTCCTGTTCACGGGCGATCAGGTAGGCGGCCTCATCGACTTTTATTTTGCCTGCACGGATACCTTGGTCTACGACGTGGCCATCACGCTCAACGATTGGTGCATGCAAGACGACTGCACGCTGGACGCGGAGCGCTGCCGTCACTTCCTCGAGGCTTACCGGTTGGTGCGCCCTCTTGGCGCGGAGGAACAAGAGCACTGGCCGCTTATGTTGCGGGCCGGCGCGCTACGGTTTTGGGTTTCCAGACTGTATGATCTGCACTTGCCCCGGCCCGGCGCGCTCACGCATGCCCACGATCCGGGACGCTTTCGCCGTATTCTCCTGAATCACATCCGCCACGAAGAATTTGCCACGGAATTGCTTGCCTGATGACGGTGAATAAAATGCCGCCGGCGCGCGGTTGGGCCTGGATACAGGATGCGTTCCGCTTATTTTTGCGAGACCCCTTGAAGTGGGTGATAATGGGGCTTGTCCTCATCGGCGCCATGTACTTGTTGAGCCGCATTCCTTTCTTGGGAGGCCCGCTGGTCTATCTGCTCTCGCCCATCCCAATCGCCGGCATGATGGCCGGGTGCCGCGACCTGGAGCTGGGCCGAAATCTCAGCATCAATCATCTCCTCAGCGGCTTTCGCGATGGCGCCACCAGTCTCGTGACGCTGGGCGGTGTTTTTGTCGTTGCGCAGATTCTCATCGGCGCCATCGTGAGCAATTTGGCAGGCGGCGATTGGGAACAGATGATGCGGTCGGGCGCCCTGCTCGATCCCGCGGCCATCACGCCCGAGATGGCCAACCGCCTAAGCGCCGCCATGCTGGTGGGCATGATGTTGATGGTGCCCGTGGCCTTGCTGCTGTGGTTCTCGCCCGCCCTGGTGATTCTGGACGGCGTCCCGGCCGGCCGGGCGATGGTTCTGAGTCTCCAAGGCTGCCTGGCCAACGTGATCCCCACCATGATCTATGGCCTGGCGATGATGCTGCTCCTGTCGCTCGTGGCGCTCACCCTGGGCTTCGGCATGTTCGTGTGGCTGCCCTTGGCGGTCATCTCGACTTATAGAAGCTACCGGGAGATCTACGTCATGGACGCGCAAGCCGCCAATGAGCCATCTTAAGCCGGACTCAACTTAGCGTATTCCAGCGCCAGCCATTTCGCCCCCGCATCGCGAAAGTTCACCTGAACCCGCGCCTCGCTACCGCGCCCTTCCGCATTCACGATGACCCCGTAACCAAATTTTGGATGGGAAACGCCTTGCCCGATGCGCCAGGGCGATGACGGATCTCGTTGCACCGCTGGGGCATGGCTGCTTGGCGTAAAGGAAAATTCCGAGCGCGCGAATACCTTGGGCGGGGTCAGCCGGCGCACCAATTCGGAGGGAATTTCGCCGATGAAGCGCGATTCGATGTTGTAGCGCGTTTGCCCGTGCAACATGCGGGTCTGGGCCAAGGTGAGGTAGAGACGCCGGCGGGCGCGCGTAAGCGCGACGTACATCAAGCGGCGCTCCTCCTCCGTGCCATCCGCGTCGTTCAAACTGTTCTCGTGCGGAAACAGCCCTTCCTCCAATCCGGTCACGAACACCGTGTGAAACTCAAGGCCCTTCGCGGAGTGCACCGTCATCAGCTGCAATGCATCCTGGCCTTCTCCCGCCTGGTGTTCGCCGGATTCCAGGGAGGCGTGCGCGAGAAAGTTATTGAGGGTGATGAGCCAGGACTGCTCCGCATCGGGATCGGCCACTAGGTTACCTTCCTCGTCGATGACCAGGGAAGTCACGGGATCGGCGGCGAACACGGTGGCCGCCGTGACCAACTCCTTCAAGTTCTCTATCCGGTCCGCGCCTTCTCTTTCGTTGAGGTAGTGGGTCGTGAGCCCGCTGGCGGCGGTAACGTGCTCGACGGCTTCGGGAAGCGTGAGGGGTTCGCAATCCTTTTGAAGATCCCCAATCAAACGTACGAAGGCGCCGGCGCCCGTGCCGGCTTTTCCGCCTAGCGTGTTCGAACAGGCTGCCTGCCATAGGCTGGTGCCGGCGTGCTTGGCGAGGTCTTGCAACTGCTCTATGCTGCGCGCCCCGATACCGCGCGTTGGCATGTTGATCACCCGCAGCAGCGAGTTGTCGTCATCGGGGTTCGCCACCAGCCTCAAATAGGCCAGCGCATGCTTGATTTCCTGGCGCTCGAAAAACCGCAAGCCGCCGTAGACGCGGTAAGCCAATCCGGCGCTGAACAAGGAATGTTCCAGCGCCCGCGACTGCGCGTTGGAGCGGTACAAGATGGCCATGCTGGCGAGCGCCACGCCTTCGCGCGCGAGGCCGCGCACCTCATCCACGATGAACTTTGCTTCCTCCACGTCGCTCGCGGCCTCGTAGAAGCGCAAGGCTTCGCCCTTGCCTTCGGACGTCCACAGATTCTTGCCCAGACGCGTGTGGTTATTCCGGATCAATGCGTTGGCGGCATCCAGAATATTGCCGTGGCTGCGGTAATTTTGTTCGAGCTTGATGACCTGGCCCCTGGCGAAATCGCGTTCGAAGTCCGCCACGTTCCTGGCCGAGGCTCCGCGGAAGGCGTAGATCGACTGGTCATCGTCTCCCACCGAGAAGATGGCATTGTGCTCGCCCGCCAGCAATTTCAGCCAGCGGTACTGCAAGCGGTTGGTGTCCTGGAACTCATCCACCAGGATGTGGCCGAAGCGCCGTTGGTAGTGGTTGCGTAACACTTCATTGCGGCTAAGAAGCTCGAAGGAGCGCAGCAAAAGCTCGGCGAAATCCACCACGCCTTCGCGGTTGCACTGCTCGTCGTAGGCCGCGTACAACTCCACCATGCGCCCGGAAAATTCGTCGCTTGTTTCCACCCGGCTGGCGCGGTTACCGGCCTCCTTGTTGGCGTTGATGAAGTATTGGAGATCGCGCGGCGTATATTTATCGTCGTCGATGTTGAGCGCTTTCAGCAGGCGCTTGATGAGCGAGAGTTGGTCGGCGCTATCCAGAATCTGAAAGGTCTGCGGAAAGCCCGCGTCACGGTGGTGAGCGCGCAGCAACCGGTTGCATAGGCCATGAAAAGTGCCTACCCACATTCCGCGCGTATCGATGGGCAGCATGCCAGAAATGCGGGTAAGCATTTCGCGCGCGGCTTTGTTGGTGAAAGTCACGGACAACAGCCCGTGCGGCAGCACTTGTCCTGTCTGAATGAGCCACGCGATGCGAGTGGTCAGCACGCGTGTCTTGCCGCTACCGGCCCCGGCAAGGATCAGGGCGCTTTGATGGGGAAGAGTGACCGCGCGCAGTTGTTCTGGGTTGAGGCCCTCGAGAAGATTCGTTCCGTACACTGAAAAACGCCAATGGAAATCAGGCCGCGATGCTAACCGAAAGCGGCGGCCGGTGACGGGCGGCTGATGGGTCGCAGGCTATAATCGATGGCTTTCATGGACCGTTCAGCGCACATCCGAACATGTTAGATCCGCATTACAACCCGGAAAAAATAGAACAACAAACCCAATTGGAATGGGAGGCTTCCGGTGCGCACCGGGCCGTGGAAGCCCCAGGAAGGCCTAAGTACTACTGCTTGTCGATGTTTCCCTACCCTTCGGGAAAACTGCACATGGGCCATGTGCGCAACTACACCATCGGCGATGTGCTCACGCGCTACCACCGCATGCGTGGCTACAACGTGCTCCAGCCCATGGGTTGGGACGCCTTCGGGTTGCCCGCTGAAAATGCCGCCATGGCCAATCACGTACCTCCGGCCAAGTGGACCTACGACAACATCGCTTACATGAAGAAGCAGTTGAAGTCGCTGGGTTTCGCCATCGACTGGCAACGCGAGCTGGCCACCTGCAAACCGGAGTACTACCGCTGGAACCAATGGTTGTTTTTGCGCATGCTGGAGAAAGGCATCGCCTATAAGAAGACGGGCGTGGTGAACTGGGACCCCGTCGATCAAACGGTGCTGGCTAACGAGCAAGTGATCGACGGCCGCGGGTGGCGTACCGGTGCCCTGGTGGAAAAGCGCGAAATTCCCATGTATTACCTGCGCATCACCGATTACTCCGAGGAGTTGCTGGCGGCGCTCGATACGCTCCCAGGCTGGCCGGAACGGGTGAAGACCATGCAGGCCAACTGGATCGGCAAGAGCCTTGGCGTGAACATCGGCTTCCCCTACACCTTGGAAGGCAGGAAGCAGGTGTTGCGCGTGTTCACCACTCGCGCCGATACCTTGATGGGCGTGACCTTCTGCGCCGTGGCCGCCGAGCATCCGCTCGCCAGCGCGGCGGCCCAGAACAATCCCAAGCTCGCGGCCTTCATCGAGGAATGCAAGCACGGCAGCGTGATGGAAGCCGACATGGCCCAGATGGAAAAGAAAGGCATGGCGACGGGGCTTTTCGTGGAACATCCGCTCACGCGCAAACAGGTGGAAGTGTGGGTGGGCAACTATGTCCTGATGAGCTACGGCGAGGGCGCCGTGATGGGCGTGCCCGGCCACGACGAACGCGATTTCGCCTTTGCCAAGAAGTACGGTCTGGCTATCGAACAAGTGATCGGTGTGACGGGTAAATCCTATTCGATGAACGCCTGGCAAGAGTGGTACGCGGATCACGGAGTGTGCGTGAATTCCAGGAAGTACGACGGCATGGATTTCGAGCGCTCGGTGGAAGCCATCGCCGCCGATCTCAAGGCTGCGGGGCTGGGCGAGAAGCAGACGACCTGGCGGCTGCGCGATTGGGGGATTTCCCGCCAGCGTTACTGGGGCACGCCCATTCCCATCATCCATTGCGCAATCTGTGGGGATGTCGCGGTGCCCGACGACCAACTCCCCGTGGTGCTGCCCGAGGATTGCGTGCCCGATGGCTCGGGTAATCCGCTCAACAAGCGCATGGAGTTCGTCCAATGCGAGTGCCCCAAGTGCGGCAAACCCGCGCGCCGCGAGACGGACACCATGGACACGTTCGTCGATTCGTCCTGGTACTACTCGCGCTATGCGTGCGCGGATAACCACCGAGCCATGGTGGACGAACGCGTGAAGTACTGGCTGCCGGTGGACCAATACATCGGCGGCATCGAGCACGCGATATTACATCTGCTGTATTCGCGTTTTTGGACGCGCGTGATGCGCGATTTGGGGTTAGTGAGATTCGAAGAGCCCTTCAAGAACCTCCTCACGCAAGGCATGGTGTTGAACGAAATTTTCTTGCGCAAGGCGGGGGCGGGCCGTATCACCTACTACAACCCCGCCGACGTGGAAGTGCGGGTGGATGACAAGGGCGCGCGCTTGAGCACCACCCTGAAGGCGGACGGGCTGCCCGTGGAATCCGCCGGCATCGGTACCATGTCCAAATCCAAGAACAACGGCGTGGATCCGCAATCCCTCATCGAACACCACGGCGCGGATACGGCGCGCTTCTTCATGATGTTCGCGGCGCCTCCGGAGCAAACGCTGGAGTGGTCCGACTCGGGCGTGGATGGGTCTTACCGCTTCTTGCGGCGTCTCTGGCGCTTCGGGGCCGGGCGCGCGCAAGCTCGTGATATCGCGAATACCGATTGGAGCGCGCTTACGGGCGATCAGGCCAGCGTACGGCGAGAAATTCATCTCGTACTCAAACAGGCGAATTACGATTTTTCCAAATTTCAGTTCAACACCGTGGCCTCCGCCGGCATGAAGATACTGAATGCGCTGGAGCGTTTGCCGGAGAAAGAAACGGCAGTGAGCACGGAGGGTTTCTCGATTCTGTTGCGGCTCCTCTCGCCGCTCACTCCTCACGTGTGTTCTCATCTATGGAAGGCCTTGGGTTATGGGGCAGACGTCTTTGGTGCCCGCTGGCCGGAACCAGACGCCTGCGCGCTCGTGCAAGCCGATGTGGAGTTGGTGCTACAAGTCGGCGGCAAAACGCGTGGTTCCATCACCGTGCCCAATGGCGCCACGCGAGAGGCCATAGAATTAATCGCGCGCGGCAGTCCCCTGGCCATGAAGTACATCGATGGCCAGAGCGTCAAGAAGATCATCGTGGTGCCTGGGCGCCTAGTCAACATCGTGATTTAGTCCGTGAGCTCCTCGTTCTTCCGCCATTGGATAGTCTGGACAGTGCTTCTTGCGCTCGCCGGGTGCGGCTTTCATTTCCGGGGAAGACAGGAGATGCCCTTCGCGAGCCTGTATGTGGTCACGACCGAATATTCTTCTTTCGCGGCGGAACTCAAGCGCTACCTGGCCAGCGGGAAGAAAGGCAACGTCGTGGAGCGTGCCGAAGACGCCGAAGTGACCTTGGAAATCTTGAAGGAAGGATCGGAGAAGCAAGTCCTCTCCATATCGAACGCGGGCCGGGTGCGGGAATTCGAACTACGCTATCGCGTGTTGTACCGCTTGAGCGACCGCTCGAAGCACGAATGGATACCGCCCTCGGAATTGCTTCTTCGCCGTGACCTGACTTTCGACGACCGCGAACTGCTCGCGAAAGAAAACGAAGAGGGCCTCCTGCTACGCGATATGAAGAACGACGCCATGCGCTTGATCCTGCGCCGCCTGTCGAAAACCAAACCCCCGCCCGCCACCTGACCGATGACCGAAATGAGTCCTCGTTCTGTTGGAGCAGTGCAACCCCTGCGAGCCGCGTTTGAGCGTCCTTTGCACTTGAAGAGCGGCGCCACCATCAAGCGCTATGACCTGGCCTACGAAACCTATGGCCAATTGAACGCCAAGCGCGACAACGCGGTGCTGGTGTGCCACGCCCTCAATGCCTCCCATCACGTGGCGGGCTATTACGCGGACGACCAGAAAAACACCGGTTGGTGGGACAACCTCATCGGCCCTGGCAAGCCGGTGGATACCGAGCGCTTCTTCGTGGTGGGCGTGAACAATCTTGGCGGTTGCCATGGTTCGACGGGGCCCGCCACCATCAATCCCGGTACGGGCAAGCACTGGGGCGCGGATTTTCCGCTTGTCACGGTGGAGGATTGGGTGGAAGCACAGGCGCGGCTGGCCGATCATCTTGGCATTGAATGTTTCGCCGTGGTGATGGGCGGTAGCTTGGGCGCCATGCAGGCCATGCAGTGGACCATAAGCCATCCTGGCCGCGTGAAGCACGCGCTCGTGATCGCGGCGGCGCCCAAGCTGACGGCGCAAAATATTGCGTTCAATGAAGTCGCGCGCCAGGCCATCACCACGGACCCGGATTTTCACGGCGGAAATTTTTACGCCCAGGGCGTGGTGCCCAAACGCGGGCTGCGTATCGCGCGCATGATCGGCCACATCACCTATCTCTCCGACGACGCCATGGCGGAGAAATTCGGCCGCGCCTTGCGTACCGGCGAAATCAAATTCAACTTCGACGTGGAGTTCGAGATCGAGAGTTACTTGCGCTACCAGGGCGACAAATTCTCGGAATATTTCGACGCCAATACGTACTTGCGCATTACCAAGGCTCTGGATTACTTCGACCCGGCTGCTGCCCACGGCGGCAATTTCTCCCAGGCCATGAGGGCCGCCAAAGCCAGCTTCCTGGTGGTGTCCTTCACTTCCGACTGGCGCTTCTCTCCCGCGCGCTCGCGGGAAATCGTGAAGGCTTTGCTCGATAACAGGCTGAATGTTTCCTATGCGGAAATCGACGCGCCCCACGGCCACGACGCGTTCTTGATGGAAGACCCGCGTTACCACGGCGTGATTCGCGCTTATCTAAACAATGCGGGCAACGGCTCATGAACCATTCCACCCGAGCGGACTACGACACCATCGCCGCCTGGATTAGCCCGGGCGCGCGCGTTCTGGACTTGGGCTGCGGCAACGGTACGCTGTTACGCTATCTGCGCGAGAAGCGCGGCATAAACGGCTACGGCGTGGAAATCGAAGGCGACAAAATTATCGCCAGTGTCGGCAACGGCGTTAACGTGATTCAACGGGATTTGGAGGGCGGGCTGGCGGAATTCGAGGACCGTTCCTTCGACTTCGTCATCCTCTCGCTCACCTTGCAAGCCGTGCGGCAGACGGAAAGAATCGTGAGGGAGATGCTGCGCGTAGGGCGCGAGGGCATCGTAACCTTTCCCAACTTCGGTTATTGGCGCAGCCGCCTACAAGTCATGCTGGGAAACATGCCAGTCTCCCAGGAGCTTCCATACCAGTGGTATGACACTCCCAACATCCACCTGTGCACCATCGATGATTTCGAGACTTTTTGCGCCAAGAACGACATCCGCGTTCTCGAAAGAGTCGTCATGGCCGCGGGCCAGCCTGTCGGCACCTTACCGAACCTGCTGGGCTCGCTCGCCGTCTACCGCCTCAAGACGGATTCCTAGGGGCCCCCACCCGCGCCGCCAAGGCCACCAAGATCAAGACGGGAACACCGAGCAAGGCGGTACCCGTGAAGAACGTCTGGTAATCGGAATGGTCCACGGCCCATCCTGAGAATCCCGCGAGAAATTTTGGCAGCAACAGCATGATGGAGCTGAACAAGGCGTATTGCGTGGCGGAGTACGCAACGTTGGTGAGGCTGGATAAGTAGGCGACGAATGCCGCGCTAGCGATTCCCGCGCTTAAGTTGTCTATGGAGATGGCCACCACCAAACCGGGCAAATCGTGGCCGCGCGTGGCAAGCCAAGCGAATAGTAAATTGGTGGCGGCGGACAAAGCAGCGCCCGCGAAGAGAACGCGCATGACCCCCAAGCGCAACGAGAGCACGCCGCCGATGCTCGCCCCCACCAAGGTCATGATCACGCCGTATACGCCGGACACGGCGGCAACTTCCTCCTTGGTGAATCCGATGTCCCGGTAGAACGGGCTCGCCATGACGCCCATGACGATGTCGGAAATGCGATAGGTACCGATCAAGGCCAGCAACAATACCGCGCGCCAGTGGTACCGCGACACGAAGTCGAGGAAAGGACTCAGCATCGCGCCGTATACCCAAACTCCGAACCTCGCCAGCAACGGCGGAATCCATGCACTGCGTTGCAGCTTCGCGCCAAAATTCTTTTCCCCCTGGGTGGCGTTCGGAGCAGCGCTGGCCACGGGTTCCTTGGAGAACAAGACGGTGAGCATGCCCACGCTCATGGCACTGGCCATGACGAGGTAAGTGATCATCCATGGCGCATGCTCGTAGGTTTTCTCATCGGGGTCGAAGGCGGCCGCGATCCAGAGCGCGCCGGCGGAGGAGAAAATCATGGCCGCTCGGTACCCGATCTGGTAAGTCGCCGCCATGGCGGCCTGGCGCGATAGGCCCGCGGATTCGATGCGAAAGGCATCCAGCGCGATGTCCTGCGTGGCGGATGAGAACGCCACCAGCAGCGAAAAGAACACCAGCCTATGCAAATGCATGGCTGGATCGGTCAACGACGATCCGATCAACCCGGCGGCGATGCCCAGTTGCGCCAGCAGCAGCCAACTGCGCCGCCTGCCGAGCAGGCGCGTAAAAAACGGCAAGGGCATGCGGTCCACCAGCGGTGCCCATGCCCATTTGAAGGCGTAAGCCATGGCTACCCAGCTCAGAAACCCTATGGTGGTGCGGTCGATTCCCGCTTCACGCAGGCGGTAGGACAAGGTCCCCAGAACAAGCAACAACGGAAGCCCAGCGGAGAAACCCAACAACATCATGCGTGCCACGCCGGGCTCGGTGTAGACGCGCAAGTCCGCGATCCAACCACGGCGGCCCGCGGAAGAAGTTTCGCTCACAAACTGTAATCGTAGTCGATGATAAGCGGGGCGTGATCGGCGAAGCGCTCATCCTTGTAAATCGAGACATGGCGGGCTTTGGATGCGATTCCAGGCGTGGCAATCTGGTAATCGAGCCGCCATCCCACGTTCTTGGCCCAAGCCTGGCCGCGATTGGACCACCAGGTGTATTGCTCGGGCCGCGGGTCGATGAGGCGAAAGACATCCACCCAACCCAGATCCCCAAATACCTTGGACAGCCAGGCTCGCTCCTCGGGCAGGAAGCCGGAATTCTTCTGGTTCGAGCGCCAGTTTTTCAGATCGATCTCCTTGTGCGCGATGTTCCAATCCCCGCAAATGATGATTTCCCGCCCGCATTTCGCCAGCGCCTCGAGTCTGGGAAACACCCTCTCCATGAAACTGAACTTCACCGCCAATCTTTCCTCGGAACTCGCCCCCGAGGGCAAATACAAGCTGATGATGCTAAGCGCCCCAAAACGCGCTTCGATATAGCGGCCCTCCTCGTCTATATCCGGGATGCCCAGGCCTTGCACGATTTCGGAGGGCTGCGCGCGAGCGTATATGCCCACTCCGCTATAGCCCTTGCGTTGGGCAAAATGAAAATGCCCCCGGAAGGGGCCGGGGGCGCGCATTTCGCCCGTCAAGTTATCGCCCTGGGCCTTGAGTTCTTGAACGCATACGGCGTCCGCGCCGGCCCGGTCAAGCCACCGCAAGAAGCCTTTGTTGGCCGCCGAGCGAATGCCGTTAAGATTCAGGCTGACGAGGCGCAAGAATGGAATCCAATTTTAGAACGCGGTTTGTGGAGTTCGCCTTGAGGCAAGGCGTATTACGGTTCGGTGAGTTCAAGACGAAGGCGGGGCGCATGTCCCCCTATTTCTTCAACGCCGGGCTTTTCAACACCGGGGAAGCCCTGGACCGACTGGGGGAATTCTACGCGAACGCCATATTGGCCTCGGGTGTTTCCTTCGATTTGCTCTTCGGCCCCGCGTATAAGGGTATCCCATTGGTATCGGCCGCCGCGGTGGCACTTGCCCGGGCAGGGCGAAATGTGCCGTTCTGCTTTAACCGCAAGGAGGCCAAGGACCATGGAGAAGGCGGCCTCATCGTGGGGGCGCCCCTGGCAGGCCAGGTGCTCATCGTGGACGACGTGATCTCCGCTGGGACTTCGGTACGCGAATCCGTGGAAATCATCCGCGCCGCGGGCGCCCATTCTGCTGCCGTCATCATCGCACTGGACCGCATGGAACGCGGAACCGGATCCGAGTCGGCTGCCCAGGAAGTTCGAACCCTCTATTCGATACCAGTCTTTTCGATCGCAAGCCTGGACCACATAGTGGACTACCTTGAAGGTCAAGGGACCATGGCACGTGAGTTGCGGGCCGTGTCTCACTATCGGTCGTTATACGGAGTAAAAGCGGATGGGGCTGAATCGCCTGGCACGAATCTGGGTGTGGGTGCTATTCCCAGTGCTCCTGCCTCCGGCGATTAGTCTCGCGGCGCAACCGTCTTCCGGGACGAAAGTAGAGCGTATCGGCGGCAGCCTTTACCGCTGGGTCGACAATAACGGGGTGGTGCACTACAGTGAGATCCTTCCCCAGGAACAAGAATTCGACACCACGGAACTCAATAGGCAAGGACGTATCGTGCGCCGGGTCGAGACGCCCGTTCTCATGAACAAGAAAGCGGCCGCCGAAAAGGCCGAACGGGGGCGGCAGGAAAAAGAGCGCCAGTTCCTGCAAAACCGCCGTGATGAGTCCCTTCTAAACACCTACACCGAAGAGCGCGAGATCGCAACATCGCCGTTCCCACCCAGGCAATCAGGGGCCTCGAATTGCGTCTCGAAAAAAGCCGGGAATCCCTGGAAGCGTTCATGAAGCAAACAGAGCAATACGCCGGCAAGGGGAATCCGGTGCCCAATTGGCTGGAAGAAGACATCCAAGACCAGAAGAAAGACATTGCTCGCATCGAGCAAGACATCCAGCGCTACCGGGATCAAATAACCGCCATTCGCGAAAAGTATGACGAGGACAAGAAGCGTTTCCGTGAACTCAAGGGCTTGTCTGCCCAAGCGCAGCCAAAGTCCTAGCCCTGCAATTTTTTCTTCAGGATCTGGCTCAACTGCCCAGGATTGGCCTTGCCCTGGCTGGCCTTCATGGCCTGCCCCACGAAGAAATTAAAGGCTTTTTCCTTTCCCGCCCGGTACTCAGCGACCTGAGCAGGATTGGCGGCGATAATCGCATCCACCATGCTCTCCAGCTCGGAGTTGCCAGAAATCTGCTTCAGGCCCCGCGCTTCGATGATCTGCTCGGTATCGCCTTCGCCTTGCCATAGCGCCTCGAAAATCTCCTTGGCCATCTTGCCGGACACGGTCCCATCGGCAATTCGCTTGACCAGGCCGGCCAAATGCCGCGCCCTGATGGGGGACCGGTCAACCTCCAGGCCCTCGCGGTTGAGCCGGCCGAGCAAGTCCACCATGATCCAATTCGCGCACAGTTTGGCTTGGCTTGGCACATGCGCGAGCGTGGCCTCGAAGTAATGGGCCAGTTCCTGGCTGGTGGTGAGGATCCCCGCGTCGTACTCCGAGAGCCCAAGTTCGCGCACGAAACGAACGCGCATTGCCTGGGGTAACTCGGGCAGCGCCGATCGCACCGAATCTATCCAATCCGTCCCGATGACCAGGGGGAGCAGATCGGGGTCGGGAAAATAGCGGTAATCCTGCGCGTCCTCTTTCGATCGCATGGAGCGGGTTTCATCGCGCTGCGCATCGTAGAGCCTGGTTTCCTGCACCACCTTTCCGCCGTCTTCGATCAAATCAGTCTGGCGGCGAATCTCGTACTCGATGGCCTTCTCAAGAAACCGGAAGGAATTCAAATTCTTGATTTCGCAGCGCGTCCCCAAGGCCTCCTGGCCCGCGGGGCGCACCGAGACATTGGCGTCGCAACGGAAGGAGCCCTCTTGCATGTTGCCGTCGCAGATCTCGATCCATCTCACCAGCGCGTGCAAGGCCTTGGCGTAGGCCACCGCCTCGGCGGCGCTGCGAAGGTCGGGCTCCGTCACGATTTCCAGCAATGGCGTTCCCGCCCGGTTCAGGTCGATGCCGCTCATACCGTGGAAGTCCTCGTGCAAGGATTTTCCAGCATCTTCCTCCAGATGAGCCCGCGTCAGGCGAACGGTCTTGATCCTGTCACCTGCCTGGATCTCCAGGCTGCCCCCTTGAACGACTGGCTGCTCGTACTGGCTGATCTGATAGCCCTTGGGGAGATCCGGATAAAAGTAATTCTTGCGAGCGAAGATGGAACGCGCCGCGATCTTGCCGCCTACCGCCAACCCAAACCGAATGGCTTTCTCCACGGCAGCCCGGTTGAGCACTGGAAGGGTGCCCGGCAGCGCGATGTCCACGCCGCAGGCCTGGGTGTTAGGAACAGCGCCGAAGGCCGTCGGCGCTCCGGAAAAAATCTTGGAACGCGTGGACAACTGCGCGTGGGTTTCCAAACCTATGACCACTTCCCATGCCATGAGCTACTCCACTCCCGCCGGGATACGGGTATGCCAATCGGTCGCGCGCTGAAACTGGTGGCCAAGATTGAGCATGCGCGCTTCCGAAAAATAGTTGCCGATGATCTGCAAGCCCACGGGGCGGCCTTTGGCGCCAAACCCGCAGGGCACCGACATGCCGGGCAGCCCGGCTAGATTCACGCCGGTGGTATAGATATCGGACAGGTACATTTGCACCGGGTCTTGGTTCCTGGAACCCAAGTCGAAAGCCACCGTGGGGGAGGTGGGCCCCGCGATCAAATCGCATCGTTTGAAGGCTTCGCTGAAATCGCCCGCGATCAGGCGCCGCACCTTCTGGGCCTTTAAGTAGTAGGCATCGTAATAGCCATGGGAGAGCACATAGGCACCCATCAGAATCCTGCGCTTGACCTCCGCCCCGAATCCTTCCGCGCGCGTGCGTTGATACATTTCCTGAAGACCCGAGTACTGGGGCGTGCGATAACCGTAGCGCACACCGTCGAACCTAGCCAAGTTACTAGAGGCCTCGGCCGGGGCCAGAACGTAATAAGCGGGGATACAAAGATGGGTGTTAGGCAAGGAAACCTCCACGGTTTCGCAGCCCAAGCGGCGCAATTCAGTGAGTGCTTGCTCCATGGCCAATCCAACGTCCGCGCCAAGACCATCGCCAAAATACTCCTTTGGCAACCCCAGCTTCATGCCAGCCAAAGGGCGCTCCAGATCCCTTCCGTAGTCCTCAACGGGACGCTCCAAACTTGTGGAGTCGCGCTCATCGAAGCCACCCATCGTGTTGAGCAGCGTAGCCACATCCTCGGCGGATCTCGCCAAGGGACCGCCTTGATCGAAACTGGAAGCATAGGCAATCATGCCGTAGCGGGACACCACCCCATACGTAGGCTTGAGTCCCGTCACTCCGCACATGGACGCAGGTAAGCGTATGGACCCTCCCGTATCGGTACCGGTCGCAGCAGGCGCTAGACGGGCCGCCACGGCGCTGGCCGAGCCGCCCGAGCTTCCGCCTGGCACGGCATCGAGGTCCCAGGGATTCTTGGCGGGTCCAAAATAGGAAGTCTCGTTGGACGAACCCATCGCGAACTCGTCCATGTTGGTCTTGCCCAGAATCACCGCCCCAGACGCCTTGAAGCGCTCGATGACATGAGCATCGTAGGGCGCGCGGAAGTTGGCGAGCATGCGCGAGCCGCAGGTCGTGAGCCAGCCCTCGGCGCAATAAAGATCCTTGTGGGCCAGAGGAATACCAAGCAGCGGGTGATCTTCGCCCCGCGCCCGGCGCTCGTCCGCGGCGCGCGCCTGCGCCAGTGTTATCTCCGGATCCAGTGAAATGAAGGCATTCAGGTTGTCATGGCGCCGTGCCTTTTCCAAGAACCCCTGGGCCAGCTCGGCACTGGAAATCAGGCGCCGGCGCATTGCCGCGGCCAGGGCGGCGATACCCTCGTTCAGCATGGCTACTCGATCACCTTGGGCACCAAGTAAAGACCCGCCTCTACCTGGGGCCCTGCCTCCTGGAACGCCAGATGGCGATCGGGTTCCACGGCTTCGTCGGCGCGCAAGCGCTGAGATATGTCTTGCGCATGCGACATGGGCTCGATGCCCGTGGTGTCCGCCGCCTGCAGTTGCCCGATCAGCGCGAAAATGTTGTTAAGCTGCGCCTGGGCGTCACGGGCCTCATCGTCTGAAATGGCAATGCGGGCAAGCAGCGCGATGCGCTGTACGTCGTTCAGGGATAATGACATGGGGATTTTCGGGAAAAACGCACAGGACCCACGCACCAACGCGTACCAAGAGGTCTCCATGCAATAAAAACTACGCTAGGCCTTTATCGTGCTTATGCCGGTGCGTTATTATAACTGCTTCAACCCGCGCGCCTTTTCACGAGGCCTTTCTCCTTACACCTCGAGCCTACTGTACAAACCTTCATGTTCGGATTTCTTGGCGGTTACTTCTCCAACGATCTCGCAATCGATCTCGGCACTGCAAACACTCTGATCTACGTCCGCGGCAAGGGCATCGTCCTGAACGAACCTTCCGTGGTGGCCATCCGCCAGGAGGGCGGGCCCAATGGCAAGAAGGTCATTCAGGAAGTAGGCCTCGCGGCCAAGCAGATGCTCGGGCGCACCCCCGGTAACATCACCGCCATACGGCCCATGAGAGATGGCGTGATCGCGGACTTCACGGTGACCGAGCAGATGCTCAAGCAGTTCATCAAGAAAGTTCACGACAACCGCCTGTTCTCGCCATCGCCCCGCATCGTCATTTGCGTGCCTTGCGGGTCCACTCAGGTGGAACGGCGCGCCATCCGGGAATCGGCCTACGGGGCTGGCGCCCGCAAGGTGGAATTGATCGAGGAACCCATGGCGGCCGCCATCGGCGCGGGGTTGCCCGTCGAGGAAGCCACGGGCTCCATGGTGGTGGACATCGGCGGGGGTACGACGGAAGTCGGGATCATCTCCCTGGGCGGAATCGTCTACGCCAGCTCGGTGCGCGTGGGAGGCGACAAGTTCGACGAAGCCATCATCAACTACATCCGCCGCAACTACGGCATGCTGATCGGAGAAACCACGGCGGAGGAGATCAAGAAAGAGATCGGCTCCGCCTTCCCAGGAAGCGAAGTACGCGAGAAGGAGGTCAAGGGCCGCAATCTGGCCGAAGGCATTCCGCGTAGCTTCACCATCTCCAGCAATGAAATCCTGGAAGCGCTCACCGAGCCCTTGAACTCCATCGTCAGCGCGGTCAAATCGGCCCTGGAGCAAACCCCTCCCGAATTGGGCGCCGACATCGCGGAAAAAGGCATGGTCATCACCGGTGGCGGTGCCTTGCTGCGAGACATCGACCGCCTGCTGATGGAAGAGACTGGCTTGCCCGTGATCATTGCCGAGGATCCCCTGACTTGCGTGGTGCGCGGCTCGGGCAAGGCCCTGGAGCGTATGGACAAGCTGGGGGTCAACATCTTTACCAGCGATTAAGCCGGATCTCTCCAATGCGCGGCAGCTTGGCGGCCCAAGCGCCCCCGGGAACCCGGTCTTCGGCTCGTGACGTGGCGATTGGCAATTTGAGATTGAATGGAACATAGCGCGCCGCAGTTTTTCCAGCGCGGCCCTACGCTGCTCACGCGCTTTATTTTCTTCTGCTTGGCCTCACTGGTTCTGCTCATCGCCGACAGCCGCTTTCATTATCTGGAAGGCATGCGAACGGGCGTATCGGTGCTGCTCTATCCCTTGCAAAGACTCACGGATATCCCCGGATGGGCGCTGAACCGCACCACCGAGTTCTTCGTAACCCAGGCCCAGCTGCGGCAAGAAAACGAGCATCTCCGGCAGCAGAATCTGGCCAACGCTACCTCCCTGCAAACGCTGGCGGCCTTGGAAGCAGAAAATAAGAATCTGCGTACGATGCTGGGTCTAAGGGAAGTCATTGGCCGCAAAGCCGTCTCCGCGGAAATCCAACGGCTACACCCCGACCCCTTCACGCGCCGCGCGGTTATTGACCGCGGCGTGCACGACGGCGTGCGGGCAGGGCTGGCCGTGGTGGACTCCATCGGGTTGGTTGGCCAGATCACGCGTGTATACCCCTGGCAATCGGAGGTCAGCTTGGTGACGGACCGGGACCAAGCCATTCCCATCCAAGTTCAGCGTAGCGGCTTGCGCGGAGTGTTATTCGGCATCGGCTACGACGGGACGCTTGAGTTGCGCTACATGCCCGTGAGCGCGGATGTGCAAAACGGCGATGTGTTGTTCACCTCGGGGATCGATGGTACCTACCCTCCCGGATTACCCGTCGCCAAGGTCACCAATGTCGAGCGTGACGTGGCGTACGCATTCGCGCGCATCAATTGCGTACCGCTCACCGGTGTCTACGGCGCGTTGCAAGTCATGGTGATCGAAGGGGGGGACAAACCTCCCGCGGATCCCTTCGCGAACGAGACCAAGCGGCTACTGGGGAAAAAAGCACGCAAGGAGAGACAATGAAATTTGGGCTCGGCATCAGTGCGCCCGCCAACCAGCCGCCTGAACTGTTGCGCCCCGCGCGCATGAGCTATATCGCGCTGACTATTCTCGCCGGGGCGCTGGTCAACTTACTTTCGGCACCGGAACTCATCACGCGCCTGAAACCCGATCTCATTGCCATGGTGGTCATCTACTGGACGATTTATCATCCCTACCGGCTGGGTTTCACGTCGTCTTGGTTGCTGGGCCTATTCATGGACGTGGCCAACGGTAGTCTATTCGGCGAACACGCGCTGGCTTATACGCTGATGCTCTATCTGGCCGGCGTGTTTCACCGGCGCATCATCATGTTTCCGCTTGCCTACCAAATCGTGCACGTGCTGGTGATCCTCCTGCTAACCCAAGTCGTCACGCTCATCGTGCGGATGGTTGCGGGAAGTGAGTTCCCCGGTTTTCATTACTTCTTGCCGAGTGTGACGGGAGCCGCCATTTGGCCGTTGCTCACCACCGTGCTGCGCATACCGTTGCGCCAATCCGATGAGCAGGATGCGGTCTAGGGTCAGTTGACGCGGCATGAACCGAAACGTAGAGCTTCGAAATACCCAGCGAGATCTGGAGAATTTTCAGTTTCGCATCGTCGTGGCGGCGGCGATGATTCTCACGGCCTTCGCCGGCCTCGCTGCGCGCTTCTTCTATTTGCAGGTCGTTCAGCACGACTACTACCACACGCTGGCCGAGAACAACCGGATCTCGATCTTGCCCATCGTCCCCAACCGCGGACTGATCCTCGATAGAAATGGCGCCGTTCTAGCCCACAATTACGCGGGGTACACGCTGGAAATCACGCCCAGCCAAGTGGAGAACGTCGATGGCCTGCTTGCCGAGTTATCACAGGTGGTGGAAATCACCGCGCGCGACCGCAAGCGCTTCCGCAAGGTTTCGGAGGAGACCCACGAATTCGCGAGCCTGCCCATTCGCACCCGCCTCAACGACCAGGAAATCGCTCGCTTCGCCGTGAACCGTTACCGCTTCCCGGGCGTGGAGATCAAGGCACGCTTGTTCCGGCATTACCCCAATGGCGAGGTGGCGTCTCATATCGTGGGCTATATGGGCCGGCTGACCAAGACGGACAAGGCGCGCCAGGAAGACAAGGGCCAAGCCGCCAACTACGCGGGCTCGGATTACATGGGCAAGGCCGGGTTGGAGGACAAGTACGAGCACGAACTGCATGGCACCACGGGATTCGAGGAAGTGGAAACCGATGCCGGCGGCAGAGCTGTTCGTACATTGCGCCGCACCCTTCCCGTTTCCGGCAACAACTTATTGTTGTCCGTGGATGCGAGGCTGCAGCAGGTCGCCGAGCGCGTCTTCGGCGACCGGCGCGGATCGCTGGTCGCCATCGAACCTTCCACCGGCGGCGTGCTCGCGCTCGTGAGCAAACCCGGATTCGATCCCAATTTTTTCGTGGAAGGTATCGACCCGCAGAATTGGGAGGCGTTGAGCAATTCGCCTGACCACCCGCTCAACAACCGCGCGCTGCAAGGGGTTTATCCGCCGGGATCCACCTTCAAACCCTTCATGGCGCTGGCGGGCCTGGAACTGGGCAAACGCACGCCGGGATTTTCCATTGGCGACCCAGGTTATTTTGTGCTGGGTGGCGGCGGTCACGTCTACCGCGATTGGAAAAAGGGCGGGCACGGAACCGTAAATATGCACCGGGCCATCGTGGTGTCCTGTGACACTTACTTCTATGGGCTGGCGCAAGATCTGGGCATCGACCACATACACGAATTCATTGGCCAATTTGGGTTTGGGAAAGCTACCGGTATCGACATCCATGGCGAGAGCGGGGGCCTGTTGCCCTCGCAACAATGGAAGCAACGGCGGTTCAAACAAAAATGGTTTGGCGGGGATACGATCTCCGTGGGCATTGGACAGGGTTATAACCTCGCCACGCCTCTACAGTTAGCCCAGGCCACCGCCATTCTGGCGAACCATGGCGCCATCTACCGGCCGCACTTGGTTAAGCACGTACAGAATAGCCGCACCAACCAGCTTACCTCGCTGGAAATCGAACCCATAAGTAAGCTCGAACTCAAGCCCGAGAACTACGCCTTGGTGCGCGACGCCATGGCCGCTGTGATGCGCCCCGGAGGCACGGCGGCGCTGGCGGGAATGGGCGCGCCCTATGCCATCGCGGGCAAGACCGGTACCGCGCAGGTTATCGGCATGAAGAAAAACGAGAAGTACGACGAAACCAAGATCGAGGAACGCTTTCGTGACCACGCCTTGTTCATCGCTTTCGCGCCAGCCGATGCGCCCAGCATCGCGCTGGCCATTTTGGTGGAGAACGGCGGCCATGGCGGATCCACCGCCGCCCCTATCGCGCGCAAGGTTTTTGACTTCTACATCCTAGGCAAGGAGCCCGACCCCGAGCCGGTCATCGCTCCAGAGGAACCCGAACATGATTAACCGCATCCTGACTTACCTCGGGCGCCATCTGGACAAGTACCTCCTGATGGGACTAGGAGCACTGGTACTCGTGGGCCTGGTAGTTTTGTACAGCGCGTCGAACGCCACGATCCCCAGGGTGATCGGGCAGCTCACAAGCTTGCTGATCGCGGTGGGCGTCATGTGGGCCGCCGCCAACATCGCCCCGCACTACTTGATGCGCGTGGCTTTGCCCATCTATCTCATCGGGCTCCTCCTGCTGGTTGCCGTCGAAGTGAAGGGCGAGATCATTAACGGCGCGCAACGCTGGCTCAATGTCGGCGTGGCCAACATCCAGCCATCGGAAATCATGAAGATCGCCGTGCCGCTCGCGGTGGCGTGGTACTTCGACCGCTACGAAGCGATCCTGAGGTTTCGCGACTACTGCATCGCGACTGTCATGGTGTTGGTGCCGGTGTTACTGGTGGCTCACCAACCCGATCTGGGCACGGCGGTATTGATTGCCGCCGCCGGATTCTTCGTCATCTTCTTTGCGGGATTGAGTTGGAAGGTCTTGATTGGGCTCGCGGTGGCCGCCGGGGCTTTCATGCCAGTGCTATGGTCCCTCATGCACGATTACCAGCGGCGCCGCATTCTCACTTTGATCGATCCTTCGCAAGATCCATTGGGAGCGGGCTATCACACCATTCAGGCGAGTATCGCCCTGGGTTCTGGCGGAGTTTTCGGCAAGGGCTGGCTCAACGGCACCCAGGCGCACCTGGACTTCTTGCCTGAGCGCAGCACGGACTTCATCTTCGCGGTGTTCGGCGAGGAATTCGGATTGTTCGGGAATGTGATCTTGGTGAGCTTGTATATCTTCGTGATCGGCCGTGGACTGTTCATCAGTTTCAACGCCTCCACTTTGTTCACGCGCTTGCTGGCCGGCGCCATATCGCTCACTTTCTTCATCTACGTGTTCGTGAACATGGGAATGGTGAGCGGGATTCTTCCCGTGGTCGGCATTCCCTTGCCGCTCATTAGCTATGGCGGAACTTCGCTGGTGAGCATCATGTTCGGGATGGGTATCTTGATGAGCATTCATACCCACAAACGCCTGGTTCAAAGTTGATGCCACGGCCGTTATCGGCGCTGCTGGCCGCCGGGTGGATCGTGTGCACGGTGGCCGCTTGCGGTTCCGATCCGCCCCGGCACCCCGGCGCTTATTACCTGGATGACGGACCGCCGGCGGACCCGCCGCGCAACCTCGAAGACACTCCCGACGCTCAACCCAAAGCCGAGCCGCTGCGCGCTTCCGCAACCAAGCCCTACACGGCGCTGGGCAAGCAGTTTGTGCCCATGACGCAGTTCAAGCCCTATCGCGCGCGCGGCCGGGCGAGTTGGTACGGGCGGCGCTATCACGGGAAACCCACCGCATCGGGGGAACCCTACGACATGTTCGCCATGAGCGCGGCCCATCCCGTCTTGCCCATCCCCAGTTACGTCCGTGTCACGCGTCTTAGCAATGGGCGCAGCGTGGTGGTCCGCGTCAACGACCGCGGACCCTTCCACTCCGGGCGCCTCATCGACTTATCCTACACGGCAGCCTTGAAGCTCGGGCTCGTCCAAACCGGCAGCGACCAGGTCGAAGTGGAACTCATCATCCCCCCGCCGATACAATAGGCAGTTCCCTCACCCGTATCTGCTCTCGCGAAAAACATGAACACGCTCATTTGCGGCTCCATCGCCTACGACACCATCATGGTGTTTCGCGATCACTTCAAGAATCATATCCTGCCCGACCAGATTCACATCCTGAACGTGGCATTTCTCGTCCCTCAACTGCGCCGCGAGTTTGGAGGATGCGCCGGAAACATCGCCTACAACTTGAAAATGCTTGGCGGCAAGCCGCTGATCATGGCGACAGTCGGAGATGACTACCAACCTTACGCCTACCGCCTGGAGCGCCTCGGGCTACGCCGCGATCACGTCAAGGAAGTGAAGAACACCTACACGGCCCAGGCCTTCATCACCACGGATTTGGCCGACAACCAGATCACCGCCTTCCATCCGGGAGCCATGGACCACTCGCACCTGAATCACATCGCCGACGCGAAGGACGTGAGCCTGGGCATCGTTGCCCCGGACGGGCGCGATGGGATGATGCAGCACGCGCGCGAATTTCACGAGGCCGGCATTCCTTTCATCTTCGATCCAGGCCAAGGCATCCCGATGTACAAGGGCGCGGAGCTGATGGCATTCATCGAGCAGGCCCAGTACGTCACGGTCAACGACTACGAGGCGCGCCTGCTGGAGGAGAAAACGGGCAAAAGCATCGAAGCGCTGGCGGAAAAAGTGTCGGCCTTCATCGTCACTCGCGGCGGCGAAGGGTCCTGGATATACACCCATGGCAGCCGCATCGATATTCCCGCCGTCAAACCCGCGCAAATCGCGGACCCCACGGGCTGTGGCGACGCTTACCGCGCGGGGTTGCTCTATGGCATTGGCGAAGGCATGGATTGGGCTCGGACCGGCCGCCTCGCCTCCCTAGTGGGTTCCATCAAGATCGCCAGCCGCGGAGGGCAGAATCACCAGTTCACGCGCGATGACATCGCGCGGCAATACGAGGAAGCCTTCGCTCACGCCATCTGGTAACGGCTGGCGCCGCGCTGGGCATGGCACCGACTTCTCGTATTGTCCGGGCCCTTCGGTTCGGACGCTTGCTATTGCACCTGCTACGCGGCGCCGTCACCATTGCCTTCGTTTTTCCCCTGGTTGGCCGCGCGGGACAAAGACGTTTGATCGAAGCTTGGTCACGGCGCCTTTTGCGAATATTACGAGTTCGCCTTCAAACTCCCGAGATCGCGGCCTTCGAGCCGCGCAGCCTGGTCCTGGCAAATCATGTTTCCTGGCTGGATATATGGTTGCTGCATTCCGTGTCGGCCGTATGCTTTGTCGCCAAGGCGGAAGTACGAGGCTGGCCTCTAATAGGGTGGATGGCGCACCGGTCGCGAACCCTATTTATTCAGCGCGAACGCCGCCGCGATACGTCTCGCATCAACCAAATCGTTCGAGCGGCGCTACACGCGCAAGAGACGGTGGCGATTTTTCCCGAGGGCACCACCAGTGACGGCACTTCGGTTCGGCGCTTCAATGCATCGTTATTACAGCCCGCCGTGGAAATGGGCGTGTCAGTGCATGTGCTCGCCATTCGCTACATAAGTTCCGATGGCTCGGCCAACGTGGAGGTAGCCTACGCGGATGAGACGACGCTTTGGCAGTCTCTCCAGAAGATCCTCGCTCACCGCGAAGTGGCGGCCGAACTCATTTATCTTGGCGAACTGGAAGTGCCGGGCCGCACGCGGCGCGAAATCGCGCAAGATGCCGAACACCGGGTGCGGCATGCGGTCACGCCGAGTGGCACTCCACCTGAAACACAGCGCGGTCTTCCAAGCGAACTGCCGTGAGCTGCCCGCCCCAGTGGCAACCGGAATCCAGCGCGATGAGGTTATCTTTCATACGAAACCCAAGCGCTGACCAATGACCGAAAATGAGGGTCTCGTCCGCGCTTTTTCGGCCAGGAACTTCAAACCAAGGTAGGAACCCGTTGGGGGCGCAGTGCGGGGTTCCGTTGAAGGAGAAGTCCATAACGCCGGCGGCCGTACACACGCGCAAGCGCGTGAGTGCATTGGTGATGACACGAAGCCGGTCGTTGCCTTGCAAATCGTCCGACCAGCCCGATGGCTTGTTCCCGTACATAGTCTTGGCAAAGAGGGAATAATTCTCGCCGCCCAACGCCGCTTGCACTTCCGCCGCCAAGCTTAGGGCCTGCGCGATACTCCACTGCGGAAGCAAGCCCGCGTGCAGGAGAACGTGCCCGTTCTCGCGGTGAATAAGAGGTCGCCGGCGCAACCACCCGAGAAGTTCTTCGCGGTCTGGTGCCTGTAGCACTTCGTCCAGGGTGTCGCCTTCTTTCGCGCTCTCGCACCCGGCCGCCACCGCCAGCAAATGCAAATCGTGATTGCCCAATACGGTGATCGCGCGCTCCCCCATGGCACGCACGAAGCGCAGTGTTTCAAGAGATTCGGGACCACGATTCACCAGATCGCCCACGAACCACAAGCAGTCTTGCGTGGGGCGGTGCCCGATTTTCGCGAGCAGCCGTGTCAGCGCCGAGAAACAGCCCTGCACGTCTCCCATGGCATAGGTCGCCATAGGCTGGCGCTACTTCGACCTGGAGACCATGTAGTCCACCGCCGCCATCACTTCGGCATCGACAAGCGCGGCGTTGCCGCCTTTGGCGGGCATCATGCGAATACCCTTGAGCGCGTGCTCGTGCAGGACGCTTGGCCCTTGCGCAATGCGCACCTTCCAGGCGCCCTTGTCGCCAAACTTGGGCGCGCCCGCGATACCCGCCGTATGGCACATGGCGCAAGCCGCCTGGTACACCTTATCGCCGCTGGCGGGTTCCGTCTTGGCGGCGGCCACCGGCGCCGGCGATGAAGGCAAGGGTGTCGCAGCCTGCCCCAAACTAATCTCGCCCACGGGTTGTAGCCGTTTGGCCGTGGCCTCCTCGGAAAACATGGGATTCTTCGGATCCACCTTCATTCCGCCAAGGACGAGTTGCACGATCCCCACGATCAGCAACACGGGTACCACGAAGGAGAGCACCGCGACGGCCACCAACTGCCGTGGGGTCTTGATAGGCGAATTGTGCTCTTGGATGTGGAATTCGTTCGCGGGAGAAGCCATGCCGTCATGCCTTGGGAATAGGTAAGAGGCGTGGATTATAGGAGAACAATCCGTAATTCAGGCCGGCGCGCATTGCGAAATGGCGCCGAGGGCCCAGCCGGGTTATATTCCCGGTTCCACGCGCCCGTA
The DNA here is from genome assembly GCA_009693245.1 of Betaproteobacteria bacterium. Lineage (NCBI taxonomy): Bacteria > Pseudomonadati > Pseudomonadota > Betaproteobacteria > Betaproteobacteria bacterium. Next base: position 31,609 of record SHXO01000028.1, read on the forward strand.
GCTCAGTTGGATAGAGTACTGCCCTCCGAAGGCAGGGGTCGCACGTTCGAATCGTGTCGGGCGCGCCATGTCACCCTACTCTTATCGCCCCTAACCGGCACCAGTCCCTCTGAGCGACTACCTATCCTTAGGCGGGCTCTTCCTCTCTAGCTTCCTGGCGGCGACACTGCTGCCAGGCGGTTCGGAACTGGTGTTAGTAGGCGTGCTCAAGCACGACGCCACATTGTTTTGGCCTGCCATGGTGGTGGCTACCACCGGCAATACGCTAGGCGGCCTCTCGTCTTATTTGCTTGGCTGGGTCTTGCCCAAAGCTCCGGTGCAAGGACGCGCCGAGTGGGTGCGCCGCTTTGGCGCCCCGCTTCTCTTCTTCGCATGGGTTCCCATCGTGGGAGACGCCTTATGCGTGGCAGCCGGATGGCTTCGCCTGCATTGGGTGGGAGTAAGCGTGTTCATCGCGGCTGGCAAGTTCGTTCGATATTGGGTCATCGGAATGATCACGGTGTAATCACCCGCTTGGAGGAAAGGAATTCATGGACGAGTGCCTGTTTTGCCGAGAACAAGGAGGGGAGGCGCTATGGTCCGGTGAGCACTGCCGGATCATATGGCCCAAGGATCCGGAATATCCCGGCCTCCTGCGAGTGGTATGGCAAGCCCACGTGAAGGAGATGAGCGATCTGGAAGTGCAACAGCGCACGCACTTGATGAAGGTGGTGTTCGCCACGGAGTCGGCCTTGCGGGCCGTGCTTCGCCCCGACAAGATGAATCTCGCAAGCTTCGGTAACGTCGTGCCACACCTTCATTGGCACGTGATTCCGCGCTTCACCGACGATGCTTATTTTCCCAATCCCTTCGGTGGGCTCAAGCAACGAGAGTCGAGCCGAACGGTTCCAGGGGATTTCGCGGCGGCGGTCAAGCGCGCTTTGGCGGCGGTCCTGATTTAACCTGGAAAAAGCTATTGCGCACGAAGGACGCGTCGGTATACGAAGAAAACGCAGTTTCAGTGGAAGCTAATGGGCACCTCTAATAATCACTTTTCTACGACGGATCTCTTACCGCGTTAGCGAAATGAGTTTCATTCTCGGCCAGGTGACCTTCAGCCGGGTTATTTCGCGACTTTCAAGGCGTTTTGCGAGCCTCTTCACTGGCTTTGTATCAAACTTACCCAACCGCACACGGATTGACCCCTTGC
>SHXO01000029.1 GCA_009693245.1 Betaproteobacteria bacterium
GGCACAGAGGAAAACCAAAGACTTGACTCGCATATGCTTCTCACCTATTGGGTGAAGCGGTATCGATCATTAACCCACTGTTTCCCTCTGTGATCTCTGAGTCCTCCGTGGCTTGTATTGCGGTTTTTAGGTTCATAGGTTTCCTTTCGTGTACGCTCGTACCCTTCGTGGGAAAGATTTTTTTAGCATCAAAAGTATGGAGAAAACATGACTCAATATAATCTCGCCGGCCGCGCCGCACTCGTCACCGGCGGCGCCTCCGGCATCGGATTTTCCATCGCCACCCAGATTGGCCGCAATGGTGGCACCGTGGCAGTAAATTTTCTGAGCGATGATCCGCGCGGCCCGCAAGCCGTGGAGAAACTCAAGGCGGAGGGCATCAACGCCGTTGCCGCACCGGGAAACGTGGCTGTGGCGGGAGACGCCGAGCGCATGGTCAACGACGCCGTACAAAAACTCGGCCGCCTCGATTTTTTGGCGAACAACGCGGGGACCCCTAACTCCCGCCGCAAGATCGAACCCCGCGAACTGGACATGATGACGGAAGAGTTCTGGAACACTATCTTGCAGACCAACCTGCTGGGCGTGTTCCGCTGCGCGCACGCCGCCGCGCCAGCGCTGAAAGCTTCGCACGGTGCCATCGTCAACACCGCATCCATCGCAGGCCTGGGCCGCGCGGGTTCGAGCGTGGCCTATTCCGCCAGCAAGGCCGGCGTGGTAAGCCTGACGCAGAATCTCGCACGCTCATTGTCGCCAGAAGTGCGCGTGAACGCCGTGGCCCCCGGTGCCGTGGATTCCGCGTGGATGGTGGAATGGTCCGAGGAAGAGCGCGCCGCCACCGCGAACGGGGCGTTACTCAAACGCCGCTGCACCACGGACGACATCGCCGAAGTGGTGGTGTTCCTGGGCTTCGCGGCGGCGATGGTGACGGGGCAGACGCTCACGGTGGATGGGGGGTTGACGCTTTAATTCCGACAGTGAGAAAGGGATTTCTGGAGTGGTTTCGAATAGGTAGATATAATCGAAAGGTCTCCAGGCTCTCAAGAGGAGTTGTACCGTGACTGCAAACACCATCCCTCCGCCGCGTGCCAAGCGTGCGCCATCCATGCGCCGCGCGTGCGAAAAATCCGCACGCTCTCTTATTTCGGTTATCCGTCGTGCGAGGCCTGGCAAAACTTCCTCGGAAGTCTTGACCGATTTGGTTGAACCGCTGACTGGCGCCATCGAACGAACAGCGGAGCTGCTTTTGGCCGGCAAACATGTCCGCGTAATCGAGGACGATGATTCCATTACCACGCAGGAGGCGGCTGACCTGCTCAACATTTCACGCCCGTCTCTGGTCAAGTTGCTCGAAACTGGAAAAATTCCGCAATTGCCCAAGGCTGGCCGCCATCGCCGAATCGCTCGGTCTGCGGTGCTCAAGTACAAGCGCAAACGAGACGCGGAACGGGAATCGGCGCTCAAGGCGCTCGCAGCCGTATCGCAACGCCATGGTCTCGGCTATTGACCGTGCCGCCTGTCGTCGTGCTCGATGCGTGCGTTCTTTATCCGGCGGCGCAGCGCGACTTGTTCATGTGGCTGGCTGCGGGAGGAGCGATTCGCGCCCATTGGACCGATGAGATCCACAACGAGTGGATGCGCAATGTTGAGCGCGATTACGCCATCGAGCGCCGCGTCCTGGATCGCGTGCGCGAGTTGATGGATCGAGCGGCTGGCGATGCCTTGATCGGCGGGTACCGCCAGTATGAGAGACTTTTCCCCAAGACCGATAGCAAGGATCGTCATGTCGCCGCTGCTGCCGTCGCGGCACGCAAACGTTCCGGCGCGGACATGGTTACGATTATCACTTGGAACTTGAAGGATTTTGATCGCGAGGATCTGGCGAGAGCCCGAGTAACCGCCGAAAATCCAGATGCTTTCTTATGCCGTCTGTTTGCGGATTCGCCGGATCATGTTGTGGCGGCATTCTCACGGATGAGCGATAACCTTCGAAACCCTTCGAAGACGGCGCAAGAATGTGCCGGTACGCTCGCTGCGCAAGGCTTGAAGAGGTTTGCCAGACTGATTGGGGCAAGACTTGGATAATCTGGTGGCTCCGAATTTATCGAACGTTGGAGATGGTCAGATGAATAGCGCCCCGCCACGGTGAACACGGCGTTATCGAGACACATATGGCGGCGATCGTATGAACGACTCCATTAGTTTAAGATGTTTGCGCTCATGTGGCCGGTAAATTCGCGCCCTGCCAGAATCGCAGCTTGGTTATCGATAAGCATTTTATTTTTTCCCCAATCCTACTTCGGCATCGCATATTGCATGAGCGAGCCTGTTGGGTCTTTCGTCGCTGCCGGGTTATTCGTATCTCCTGCCTTAGCGATGGCATTTACCAAGAACCTTTACCGCAGCATAGGCTGCCAGCTTTGGCATGCTTCCATTTCTCATATGGGCGGGCTACGTGACATGTATCGCACCGGACATGTCAAGCGGCCCGCCGTTGGCATATGCGTCCGTTCTAATGTTTGGAGTTCCAGCCGCTATGGTTGTTATGACTTCCAGCAGAACTCGCGAACGGCATCCTCGTCCACCTCGATACCGAGCCCCGGACCCTTGGGCACTTCCGCGAAGCCGTGATCGATCATGATGGGTTGCCGAGCCAGATCCCGCGCCAGATATTGGCTCGACAGGCTGACTCCCCAATCTAGGCGTGGCAATGCGGCGGCCACGTGCAAGATGGCGGCGCTGGCGATGCTGGACTCGGCGATTTTGCAGGCGAGGTTGACATGAATGCCGATCTGTTCGCAAAGAATGCCCGCTTGATAGACGGCGCGCAGGCCGCCCAGCTTGATGATTTTGAGGCTGCCGCCTTCGGCGGCGTGTGCGCTGCGGTGGAGTTCGATGTCATCCAGGCTGTGGATGCCTTCATCGGCGCCAATGGCGATGCCGCTGGCAGCCGCCACGCGCGCCATGCCTTCCAGGTCGTCCCCCGCGACGGGTTGCTCCACGAAGTCCATGGCGCAGTGCTCCACCGCGCGGACGTACTGGATGGCATCTTCCACGCTGTAGCCTTGATTGGCATCGGCGCTGATCAGCATGCCCGATCCTAGCGCTTCGCAGATGGCGATGGTGCGCTGCGCGTCGGCTTGGGGATCATTGGCGCCGATCTTAATTTTGTAGGCGATCACGCCCTGCGCTTTCTTGGCGCGTGCCTCGGCGACATCCCCCTCCAAGGATCCGGTGCCGATGAGCCAGAGAACCGGCACCCGGCCGCGCTGCTTCGCACCCAGCAATTCGTGCACTGGTTGACGGTGCGCGCGGCCCACCAAATCTAGCATAGCCACCTCGATGGCCGCCTTGGCGGCGTGGTTGCCATACATGCGCCAAGCCAGCTCGCGATCGGTGGCCGCGAAGTTTTCCGCATCCATGCCTATCAAAAAAGGCGCTAGATAGCGCACGGCGGCCATCATGCTCTCCACGGTTTCACCGGTCATGGTGGGTGCGGCCGCGGCCTCGCCCCATCCTGTTTCGCCACTCTCCGAAGTGATGCGTACCAGAACATTGTCCGCGGTGCGAAGTTCCACACCCGCCATCTTCATGGGTTTCACCATGGGCAGGCTGACGGCAAAAGGTTCCACGCGGCGGATCTTCATGCTTGCTGTGCTAGGGTCTGTTGGCATATATTTCGTGGGCGATCCACGAAATATATGCCAACAGACCCTAGGATTTTCCACTTCGGCGAATTGTTCATTTCAACCTTAGAAAATAGCGGAATAAATCTTCCGTTCGTGGTGAGCGTGTCGAACCATGAACGGAAGATTCGATTACTTAAACTTATTACAAAGAGCGCCCTTCGACTAGCTCAGGGCAAACGTACTAAATCAGCACACTCCCAACCCGCACACCATGGCCGCTAAAACTTCTTCCGCCAAATCCGAGAAACGCTACGGCGACATCATCTTCGAGGTCAAAAGCCAAGTCGCCTGGATCACCATCGACCGGCCGCGCGTCCACAACGCCTTTCGCGAGCAGACCTTGGACGAAATGATTGACGCTTTCAAGTCTACACGCGAAGACCCGACAATCGCCTGTGCGGTGGTGACCGGCGCGGGTGATAAAGCTTTCTCCGCGGGCGGCGACTTCCACGCCATGATGCGACTGAACCGCGCCAACGCCTATATGTGGAACGACCGCATGCTGGGGCTTGCCATGACTATTCGTGGGTTGCCGATTCCCGTGATCGCCATGATCAACGGATGGTGCATGGGAGGCGGCCATGAATTGGCGCTATGGTGCGACTTGGCCATCGCGTCGGATCGCGCCGTGCTCGGCCAGACGGGGGCCAAGGTCGGGGCGTGCCCCACGGTGGGGGCGACGCAGTACCTGCCGCGCATCATAGGCGAGCGCCTGGCGCGCGAGATGATTTTTCTGGGGCGCAGATTTCCGGGGGAGGAGGCCGAGCGCATCGGTCTTATCAACAAGTGCGTGCCCCATGCGGATCTCATCGCCGAGACCTTGAAGTGGTGCGAGACCATCAAGGGCCACAGCTCGCAAACGCTGCGCTACACCAAGAAATCCTTCAACAGCGAATCCGACGAGCTATACGCTTCGTGGCAGCAAGGCATGGAGATGCTGGCCATGGTGTGGGGATCGGAGGAAAGTTTGGAGGGCATGCAAGCGTTCCTCGATGGACGCAAACCTGACTTCAACCAATTTCGCGCGCGCAACAAGAAAGCCTTGGACGAGTATCTGGATGGGTTCGAGAAACATTTGAACGCCGCGCCGGAAATGCGCCCGAAGGCGAGGAAGTGATCCGCGCTTTCTTAGTTCTAACCTTGCCAACCTAAACCAATTATCAACGCAAAGACGCAAAGGGCGCAAAGGAAATCTTTATTGGGTTTCTTTGCGCCCTTTGCGTCTTTGCGTTGAGAGGTTTTATTTTCTTGCGTCATCGTAGAATCATGTATGTTCAAAAACCATTCTCCTCCACAGGGCAGCCTCCACGATTCGCTAATGGCGGTGCTTTGCGTCGGAGTCAAGGCCAGCTATGACTGAGGACCTCGTCTGGAACCCCACGCAAGAGATCATCCGTGAAACCAACATCCATGCGTTTCTAAAGCGCCATGGCTTAGGCACTCTTGAGGATCTCATGCGGCGGGCGGATGCCGAGCCGCACTGGTATTGGCAGGTGCTGTTGGAGTTCTTCGACATTCGCTTCGAGACTCCCTATACGAACGTGATGGATTTGTCCGCGGGGATCGAATGGCCCAAGTGGTGTGTGGGCGGCACCACCAATCTCGTGATGAATTGCCTGGACCGTCATCGCGGCACGGCCACTTGGGCGAAACCAGCGTTGGTGTGGGAAGGCGAAGACGGCTCCACGCGCGAGTGGAGTTATGCCGAACTCTCCGCCGAGGTGGATCGTCTAGCGGCGCTGTTGCGCGCAAGAGGGATAGGCCGGGGCGACGTGGTCGCTATTTTCTTGCCCATGATTCCGGAAGCCGCCGCCGCATTCTTCGCGGTGGCCAAGATTGGCGCCATCATCACGCCACTATTTTCCGGTTTTGGCCCCCAGCCCATCATCGACCGCTTGACCGATGGCGATGCGGTAGCCGTCATCGCCGCGGACATTTCATGGCGGCGCGGCAAAGTAGTGGCCATGAAGGAGGTGCTCGACGAAGCGTTGGCTTCGGTGGCGAGCGTGCACACGGTGGTGGTGCTCGGCCGGAGCGCAAGGAGTTCGGTGGTGGCAACACGTGACGTGGCCTGGCCAAGCGCGCACGACGCAGCCGATGCGCGCACAGAAATCCTGGATGCGGAAGCCCCCGTCATGCTCATGTATACCTCTGGCACCACGGGTAGACCTAAGGGAACCGTCCACACGCACTGCGGGGTACTAGCCAAGAACGCACTCGACATGGGGTTGTGCATCGATTTGAAGGCGAGCGACCGTCTCATGTGGATGAGCGACATGGGCTGGATCGTGGGACCGAAGATCATCATCAGCGGCGCATTGTTGGGCGCTACCCTGGTCATTTCCGAAGGCACGCCCGATTGGCCCGATCCCGTGCGCATGTGGCGCATGGTAGAGAAGCACGCGGTGACCATCGTGGGCGTGGTGCCTACCATGGTGCGGCAGTGGATGCACGCCAAGGTGGAAGACGTGCTCGCGGGCATCGATTTGTCCGCATTGCGCGCGACCATCTCCGTGGGCGAACCCTGGACGCGCGAAGCATGGGAATGGTTCTTCCGCCACGTGTGCGCCGGGCGAATCCCCATTCTGAATTACGCGGGCGGCACCGAGTGCGGTGGCGCCATCTTGATCGGCAGTTTTCTGCGCCCCATTCGCCCGGGCGCGTTCTCCCATCCCGTGCCGGGGTGTGGCGCGGATATCGTCGATGCCACCGGACGCTCCGTGGCTTCTGGCGAGATTGGCGAGTTAGTCATGCGCCGGCCTTCCATTGGCATGACGCGCGGGCTGTGGAAGACGCCGGAGCGCTACATCGAAAGTTACTGGCGGGTGATCGAGGGCGTGTGGGTGCAGGGGGATCTCGCCTCGCGCGACGGCGAAGACCTGTGGTATCTGCACGGCAGATCGGATGACACCATCAAGATCGCGGGCAAGCGCACGGGGCCGGCCGAGGTGGAGGCGGTGCTCATCGGAACCGGCCTCGTCAAGGACGCCGCCGTGATTGGCGTGCCCGACGAATTGACCGGTTCCGCGCTCGTATGCGTCTGCGTACTTAGTTCTGGCGGCCAGGACAATGTGGAAAAAGAACTGATCAAGGCCGTGGCGGACAGGCTGGGTAAGGCTTACCGCCCAAGGCGCGTTTTGTTCGTGGCGGACCTGCCGCGAACGCGTAATCAAAAGATCATGCGCCGGGTGGTGCGATCGGTTCTCACCGGCGCTCCCGCGGGCGACTTGAGCTCGCTGGCGAATCCAGAATCCGTCGAAGAGATCCGGCGGTTGGCGGTGGGAGGGTGATTACCGGGAAGCTCAGATTAAAGACTGAGGTTTTAAGCTAGACTTCGCCCCCTTCATACCTTCCCCCTGCGCCCCTGCGGCGCGCACCCTTGAAAACCCCCAAGCGTCTCGAATCTCTCGTCGAGGAAGGTCTCATCGACGCAGTCACCGGCCAGCTCATGAGCGGCAAGGAAGCCACCGTGTTCATCGTGCGCTGTGGCGAAGAAGTCCGTTGCGCGAAAGTCTACAAGGACGCCAACAAACGCAGTTTCCGCCAGAGTGTCAAGTACACGGAAGGCCGCAAGGTTAAGAACAGCCGCCGCGCCCGCGCCATGGACAAGGGTTCGCGTTTCGGCCGCCAGGAGCAGGAGGATGCTTGGCAGAACGCCGAGGTGGATGCGTTGCGCCGGCTCGCAACCGCTGGCGTGCGCGTTCCGCAGCCCTACAACTTTCTCGACGGCGTGTTGCTCATGGAGATGGTGGCGGACGCCAACGGCCATGCGGCGCCAAGGCTCAACGACTTGGTGCTCACGCCGGAGCAAGCGCGCGAATATCATGGAATTCTGATCATGGAGGTGGTGCGCATGCTGTGCGCCGGGATCGTTCACGGTGACTTATCCGAGTACAACGTGCTGGTGGGGCAGGACGGTCCGGTCATCATCGACTTGCCCCAAGCGGTGGATGCGGCGGGCAACAACAACGCCGGCCGTATGCTGGAGCACGATGTGGAGAATCTGACCCGCTATTTTGGCCAGTACGCGACGGAGCTTCGTGGCACGGATTACGGCAAGGAAATTTGGGCGCTCTACGAAAGCGGCAAGCTACATCCGGATGTGGTGCTGACCGGTTGCTTCGAACGCGTCGAAACGGCCCCTGACGTGGATGGCGTGATGCGCGAGATAGATGACGTGATCAGGGAAGAGGCCGCGCGCCAGCGTTATAAGGAAATGCTGGAGGAGGGTTAGTAGGCCCCCACCCTAACCCTCCCCCGCGAGCGGGGGAGGGACACGGAGGATCGGTTAGTACGTGGCGACGGGGTTGCCGGGCGATCCGGTGGCTCCCACCAACTTCAATGGTGCCCAGGCGAAATTGAACTCATAGGCCTTGTCGGCGGCTAAATCGTCCAGGGACAGGTTCTCGAAGTTGCTGATGCCACGGCGTGCCACCAGGTTCATGTGGCAATAGGCGAAGGCATCGGGCACGCCTTGGGCGAAGTCGTAGGGCTCCAGACCCCAGGTATCGGATCCGATCATGGCTATTTTCTTGGCCGCTAGGTGATCGCAGACTTCCGGAGAGACACCCGGTTCGCCCGAGCCGAACTCGGCGTTGTCCTTCGCCAATTGCTCGTCGGTCTTCACCTTTTCGCCGGCAGGCCGGCCTAGGTGGTTGGTATTCCACAGGCTATTCCAACCCGTGCGGAAGAGCACCACATCGCCTTGAGTGGCGTCGCCGATGCCTTGCCTTTGCAGCGCAGCGCGGTAATCGGCCATGGTGATGGAGTAGCCCTTCGCAAGGCGGGTAGTTCCATTCAGCCCCGCGATGTCGATCAAGATGCCGCGCGTAAAGAAGCCGCCGGCTTTCTCCGTGCCGACCTTCTTCATGCCGCGCGCGGTTTCCACGTCTTGCAGACGGTGCTTGTTGTAGAAATAGTCCCCGTCCTTCCAGCCAGGAACGCCTTCCACGCGGATCATCGGATGGGCAAAACCGTCCCATTGCGTTTCCACCTGGCCAATCTCCGCGGTGAGTATCTCGTCCATGAAAGTCATGATGAAGTTGTCGCCCGGCCAGCTCAAGGGCCCGTGGGTGGGCGCGCCGGGGATGCTCAAGGCGAAAGTGCGGCCTGGCACCAGGGGCATGTGATTGCTGTAGGGGTGGCCCAATAGCGCCATCTTGCCGCGCTTGACCAGTTTGGCCGCCGCGATGCGCTTCTAGGGGGTGATGTACTTGGCCCCGCCCATTTCGTCATCGGCACCCAACTCGCTGGGCCACCAATTCTCGTCAATGGGGTTGTTGCCCGCGATTGCCTTACCGCATAAGACGACCGGGGCCAGAGCCGCGATCGCGAAATAATGATGCGTCTCGATCCTGATCAACCGAGAGGGTTAGGCCGCACGATAGCCGCCGGGAAACGGCGTGGCGAACGCAAGAGGAACCTCGCCGAAAATAGCGCCGGGCAAGCGCCAACCGAGGGTACGCGAAATACCGTCGAATTGCTTGACCACCTCGATCTTGCCAGACAGCACCGCAAAAAGGGCGCGCTCCCCTCCCTCATGCACGGCGTACTCGCCCGCCTGAAGTTGTATATCGGCCGAATTGCGAACCAGGCGCTCGAGTTCTCGTTCCGCCAGAGTGGCGAATAGCGGAATGGCACGAATATCTTCGATGCTCAACATGAAATCCGGCTCATTTCGGGTGCGTGTCCGATGTGACGCGAACCAGCGGCCGAGGCTCAAGGATCGCACTGTTCGAAACGGACTGTCACGCTCGAGACTCAGTATAGGGGAAGCGTTTTGGAAGGTACATCTCCCGCGGCCCCCGGCGTACTGCTAGACTGGCTTACGGAGGAGGCCGGATATGATGTTACGAATGGAAGCCGCGTGTAGAAGTTTGATGGGCATGGCCGTGGGGATGGCCTCGGGCGTTGTCTTGGCCTGCGTGGAGGGAGATTTGCGCGGCGATATGGTCACCGCCGAGCGGCAGGTTGGGACCACGGCCGTTGGCGAGGCGGCCAGCTTCAATGTTCTGGGCGCGGGTTGGTTTCGCGCGGCGGAGGTGGTCAAGCTGGGCGGCAAGAGCGATAAGACTTATGTCACCCTCGAGCTCGATGGCGTGCCAATGATCACCACGTCCTTCGCGGCTCTCAAGAATCCGTGGATGCAGTTGAGCACTTCGTTCATCGTCGCCAACGTGCGAACCGAAGGCGATGTGAGCACGATGACCATCTGGTATTCGCCGGAATTGAAATTTCGCGCCATGGCGGCGCTGCGTGCCGACGTGGAAGAAGAGGGCGTGGAGAGCTTGAAGCTAAAGGCCGTGATGAACAAGCCCGCGCCTCATGAGCACTTGCCTGGGCAGGCCCCCACCGCGCTGGCGTTGCCGACGTTCAAGTAGTTTGGAAGAAACTACTCCTTATAGGCCTCCACCACGCTTGCCTTGAGCGTGTAGCCGATATCGACGTTGGACGCGCCATCCACCAAGTACAGGGATTTCTTGCTCCCAGCGGTGGATAGGCGGCCGGTGACCCAGACCGCGGCGTAGAGCCCCGTGCTCTGGAAAGGTTTGTCCGCCTTCACGTGCACGATTTGGTTGGGCGGCGGGGGCGGCGTGTGGATACAAGCGCCCACCCAGGGGACGAGTAGGAACTCGGTGATTTCCTTGCCCGCGAAATCGAGAGGCAGCAGATAGCCGGGGATGCGTACGAATTGCCCGTCGAGTTCGGTGTTCACGGACTGGGCGCGCTGGCGCTTCTGCTCCATGATTTCCTTGCGCTTGGCGAGCAGGCTGTTCACATCCACCTCCGCTTGTTCGAGCTTGCGGGTGCCCGCTCTCTCGTCTTCGAGTTCGATGGGAGATATTTTTTCGTTACGCTCCTGTCGCTCTCGCACCGACGCGATGTCGGTCAGGAGCAGGAGCTGCTGCTTGGAGAGTTTGCCGAAGGGGTTGCCGCCGGACAATTCCGGCACCAAATCCTTCCACATGATGGCGCGCGGCGCTTCGGCCTGGGCGAAGGGTGCTAGGAGCGTGATGAGAACCATCGCGCAGATTTTCAGAAGCCGGTGATCGTTGGTCTGCATGTTCGGGGATGGAACGGTGAATTCGATGCGTTCAGATTCGTATAGTCATGCCGTCGGTGAGCGAGCGCCGGTAGATGCGGTAGGCGGGAATAAGTCCGATAAGCACTCCCGCGATGCCAACCAGCGCCAGCAATCGCAGCTCATGGGCGGAGGGCCAGGCCAATTCGATGAACAGGCCGAATTGAGTTTCCAGCCATCCGCGACCAAGGATCAAGCCGCCATAGAGTACCGCCAAGCCTAACACCATGCCCGACAGGGTGAGAAAGCCCGCCTCGCCGAGGATCAGGGCGAATACATGCGCGGGCCGCGCGCCCACGGAGCGCAGCACGGCCATTTCGCGGCGGCGCTCGTTCAAGCTTGTCAGAAGGGCCACCAGCATACCGGCCAGGCCCACGATCACCACCAAGACCGACACAGCGAACAGGGTCTGCTCCACGGTCCCAAGGATTTCCCATACTTCTTGAAGCGTCGCACCCGGAAGAATAGCCGTGAGTGGCTCGGGCTCGTACTCGTTGGCCAGGCGCTGCACCGCCAAGGCCGCGCCGCGGATCTTGAGCCCGAGAAGAAACGCGGAGATGGGAGCGTGCCGTGCCTCGTCGTGGCGGGTGGCCGCGGCCAGGGGATCGTCTTCCTCCGCGCCGGCGCGTGCATGCATGTCTTCCAGCGCTTCCAGGCTCACGTGCACCGCACGGTCAATGGGGGTGCCGGTGCGCGCCAGTATGCCGCTCACGCGCAAGGGATGGTCATCGTGGGTGATGAAGCTCACATCTCCCGCGCCATGGGCGAGCACGATGCGTTCGCCAACGCGGTAACCGAGCCGCCGCGCGGCATCGGCTCCCAATACAGCCTCTCGTGCGTTCGCAAAGGGATTTCCTTGCGCCAGAACGAGGGACCGGTTGCCGCCGAAGCGAAAGTGCTCGAAGAAGGCGGCGGTGGTGCCAAGCACGCGAAAGCCGCGGTGCGAGTCGCCGAGCGAAAAGGGTATGGCCCACGCCACTTCGGGGCGTTGCGCGATACCGAGATAACTCTCCCAGCGCAAGTTGTTGGTGGGGTTGCCCACATGGAACACCGAGTACAGCAGCAAATGCACGGGGCTGCTTCTCGCGCCCACTATGAGATCGGTTCCGGACACCGTGGCGGTGAAACTCGTGCGCGATTCGTTGCGCATGCGCTCCACGCCCAGCAGCAACATCACCGAGAGCGCGATGGAAAACGCGGTCAGCGCCGCGGTGAACTTGCGGTTGCGCAGGCTCTTGAGGGCCAGTTGCGCGATCATGCGCTCACGCCCTCTCTCATGGCGCGATTGATATCCTTGAAGGCGATATCCCGGTGGAAGCCCGGCGCAAGGGAAGCGTCGTGGCTCACCAGCAGCAACGCGGCGGATTCGCGCTCGCACTCCCGAAAAAGAAGACTGAGAAAATCTTCCCGGCTCCGCGTATCCAGAGCGGATGTGGGTTCGTCCGCGATAATGATTTCCGGAGCACCGATCAGGGCGCGTGCCGCCGCCACGCGTTGTTGTTGTCCCACGCTCAATTGCGTCACCGAGCGCTGAAGCAAGTGCGCCATGCCCAGTTGCTCCAATATTTTTCTCGCTTGCGCCCGCACGCTTCCGCCCGCTCGCATGGCCCGCTCGCGCCGGCGCTCGGAGAAACCGCAAGGCAAGCACACATTCTCCACCACGGAAAGATATGGTACGAGGTTGAACAACTGAAAGATGAAGCCGATATGACCGGCGCGGAAGCGGTCGCGCGCCGAGTGGCCCAACTCGCTCAAGTTGCGCCCTAGCACCGTTACGCTACCTTGGCTGGGCGTCACGATGCCTCCGATCAAACTCAGCAAGGTGGATTTGCCGCTTCCGCTGGCCCCGCGCAACAACACGCGCTCGCCGGGCGCGATATGCATGTGCTCGATGTCCACCACCGGTGCTTCGCCCGGCGCCCAGGCGAAGCGCGCGTCCCGCAATTCGATCACGCTTGGCGTCCCGGGTGGTGGCGCGGGGGCGCGGCCGGAGAGTGTCATTTGGAAATACGAGCGGCAAGTTAACGGCGCCGCAGTGTACTCCACGGCGCCTGTAAATCCACTAACATGCACGAGCTTGATCCTTCCGGGATCGTGCTCTTTCAACTTCCCGTCTTCACCATGTGGATCGTCCAACTCGCGCTGCGCCGCCCCTACACTTTCATCGTGCTGGCGCTACTCATCCTGCTCGGGGGGACGGTCGCCATATTGCGCACGCCCGTCGATATCTTCCCCAACATCAACATCCCGGTGGTGAGCGTGGTCTGGCGTTACACGGGACTTGCCTCCGAGGAAATGGAAGCGCGTATCGTGGCGCCCTTCGAGCGTGCAATGACCGCGACGGTGAACGACATCGAGCGCATCGAATCCCAGACCGTCAACGGCGTGGGCGTGGTGAAAGTGTTTTTCCATCCGGGCGCCCTCATTCAGACCGGGTTGGCGCAGGTGATTGCCATCGGGCAAACCATGCTGGGGCAGTTCCCGCCGGGTGCCACGCCGCCTCTGGTATTGAGCTACAACGCCTCCACGGTGCCCATCGTGCAACTGGTGCTGTCGAGCAAGAGTTTGGCGGAGCACGAGCTATTCGATCTCGCCAACAGCAACATGCGCACTCAACTGGCCACGGTGCAAGGCGCCATCCTGCCCTTTCCCTACGGTGGCAAATCGCGCCAAGTGGTGGTGGACCTGGATCCGCGCGCGCTGCAAGCGAAGGGATTGTCCGCGCTCGACGTGGTGAACGCCGTCAATGCCCAGAACCTGGTGCTGCCCACGGGGACGGTGAAGATCGGGGGCTTCGAGTACGTGGTGGGGCTCAACGGCAGCCCGCGCTCCATCGCGGAGCTGAACGACTTGCCCATTCGCACGGTGGGGGGCAGCACCCTCTACATCCGGGATGTGGCCAATGTGCGCGATGGTTTTCAACCGCAAACCAACATCGTTCGCCACGACGGCCAGCGCGCGGTGCTGATGAGCATTCTCAAGTACGGCCAGGCCTCCACGCTGGATATCGTTCAGCGCGTGCTAGATGAGGTGCCTCGCATGAAGGCGGGCCTGCCGCCCGAGTTGGACATTCAGACCGCGCTCGACCAGTCTTTGTTCGTGCGTGCGGCGGTGGAAGGGGTGGCACAAGAGGCCGTGATCGCCGCTTGCTTGACGGCGCTTATGATTCTGCTATTCCTGGGCAGTTGGCGCAGCACCTTCATCGTCGCGGTATCGATTCCCCTGGCCATTCTTTCCTCCCTGGCGGTTCTCCACATGCTGGGCGAGACCATCAATATCATGACCCTGGGAGGTCTCGCGCTCGCGGTGGGTATTTTGGTGGACGATGCCACCGTGGCCATCGAGAACATGGAGCAGCACCTGGAACGCGGTAAGTCCTTGGACGCGGCCATCCTGGATGGCGCCCAAGAGATCGCGGTGCCCACCTTCGTATCCACCTTGGCCATATGCATCGTGTTCGTGCCGATGTTTTTCCTGGCGGGCGTGGCGCGCTATTTATTCGCGCCGCTGGCCGAGGCCGTGGTCTTCGCGATGCTGGCCTCCTATCTGCTGTCTCGCACCTTGGTGCCCACGCTGGCCAAGTACCTGCTGCGCAAGGAAACCCATCAGCCCGGCGCTCCTCGCCGCAATCCGCTCGCGATGTTTCAGCGCGCCTTTGAGCGGGGCTTTTCCAACATGCGCTTGCGCTATCGCAGCATGCTGGAAAGTTGTCTCGCGTACCGAACGCTTTTCCTCTCCTTGTTCATGGCGGCTTGTATCGCTTCCGCTGCCCTCATGCCGTGGCTGGGGCAGGACTTCTTCCCGGCCGTGGACGCTGGCCAGTTCAAACTGCATTTGCGCGCCAAGACCGGAACCCGCATCGAGGAAACGGCGCGCTTGTGCGATTTGGTGGAATCGCAAATTCGCCGCATCATTCCGGCGGAGGAGTTGGACACGATCATCGACAACATCGGATTGCCCTCCAGCGGTACCAACCTGTCTTACAACACCTCCGGGACGGCGGGAACCGCCGATGCCGACATAAACGTGGCGCTGAAGAAGGGCCACCGTCCCACGGAAGAGTACGTACGCATCTTGCGCAAGGAACTGCCGAAACTTTTTCCGGGGATCACTTTTTACTTCCTACCGGCCGATATCGTCAGCCAGATTCTCAACTTCGGATTGCCATCGCCCATAGATATACAGGTCGTGGGCCGCAACATCGAGGGCAATCGCAAATTCGCACTGAGTCTCTTGCAACGCCTGCGCGAGGTGCCAGGCCTTGCCGACGTGCGTATCCAGCAGGCCTTCGACCAGCCCAAACTCGATATTAACGTGGACCGCACCAAGGCCCAGCAAATCGGTTTTTCGCAACGCGATATCGCCAGCAGCCTGCTGATCACGCTGAGCGGCAGTTTTCAAACCAACCCGGCGTTCTGGCTCAATCCCAAGAACAGGGTGAACTACTCCGTCATCACGCAGACGCCGCAGTACACCATGGACTCGCTGGACGCACTCTTCAACATCCCGGTAACCGGGCAAAACGGCGCGCGCGCGGAGGTACTAGGTAATCTCGCCACCATGGAACGCGGTAGCGAGCGCGCGCTCATCAGCCACTGGAACGTGCAACCGGTCATCGACCTGTATGCCTCCACGCAGGGGCGCGATCTGGGTGGCGTGGCGAAGGACGTGACCAAGATCGTGCGAGATATGGAGAAGGAATTGCCGAAGGGTTCGCGGATTCTTCTACGCGGCCAGATGGAAACCATGAATTCCTCCTTCACCGGGTTGCTCATAGGCTTGGCGATCGCCATCGTGCTCGTCTATCTGCTGATGGTGGTGAATTTCCAGTCCTGGCTCGACCCCTTCATCATCATCACCGCTTTGCCGGCGGCGCTGGCGGGCATCCTGTGGATGCTGTTTGTCACTCACACCACCCTTAGCATTCCCGCCTTGACGGGCACGATCATGGCCATGGGTATCGCCACCGCCAACAGTATTCTGGTGGTGAGCTTCGCGCGCGAGCAGTTGCGCCAGGGTGCTAACTCCATCACTTCAGCCATCGAAGCGGGATTCGGGCGCTTTCGCCCAGTGCTGATGACGGCCTTGGCCATGATCACCGGCATGGTGCCCATGGCCTTGGGGTTGGGCGAGGGCGGGGAGCAGAACGCGCCCCTGGGGCGGGCCGTGATCGGAGGGTTGGCATTCGCCACCGTGGCCACACTGTTTTTTGTTCCCGTGGTGTTCGCGGCCATTCATAATAAGCGGGGTGTGTTAAGCCTACCTGGCACCGCCGGGGAAGCATTGCAAAGGGTACCGGGCTAGAGAAGCAGTGGAAACCGATGAAATGACGCCTCGCCGCGGCCATCCGTTACGCAAGGTCCTTGCGTTTTGCGGGGGATTGGCCTCGATCGCGCTGTTGTTGTGGTTCGCGATCCACCCTCGCATGGAGAGCACCGCGGCGCTCAAGAAGGACACGGAGAACCTGAATGTTCCCACCGTGGCGGTGATCTCGCCGAAAAATGGGAGCCCCGGCCAGACCTTGGTACTGGCCGGCAACATGCAGGCGCTCACGGAGGCGCCCCTCTACGCGCGAACCAATGGCTACATCAAGCGGCGGTTGGTGGATATTGGCACGCGCGTGACCGCCGGCCAATTGCTGGCCGAGATCGACACGCCCGAGGTCGATGAACAATTACAGCAGGCACGGGCCGACCTCGCCACCGCCACGGCGAACTACGAGCTGGCGCGGAAGACCGCCGAGCGCTGGCAGGAATTGCTGAAATCCAACACCGTGTCCAAGCAGGGTGCCGATCAAACCCACGGCGATATGCAGGCCAAGAAGGCGGCACTGGATTCGGCGCGCTTCAACGTGGCGAGATTGGAGAAGACCCAGTCATTCAAACGCATTTTTGCGCCCTTTGCCGGCGTGATCACCACGCGCAACGCGGAGGTGGGCGCGCTTGTGGATGCGGGCGCCGCGGGCAAGGATAAGGAGCTGTTCCACGTGGCGGCCACCGACAGGCTGCGCGTGAACATCAGCGTGCCTCAGGTTTATTCGCGCGAGATCACCCCTGGGATGGAAGCGGAGCTGGTGCTGGTGGAGTTTCCAGGGCGCCGCTTCAAGGGCATGCTGGTGCGCACCGCCCAATCCATAGACGCGACCTCCCGCACATTGCAGGCGGAAGTGGAAGTGGATAACCCCACGGGCGAGTTGCTACCCGGGGCCTACGCGCAGGTGCATCTGAAACTTCACGCCGGCAAGCCCGCTTTGATCCTGCCCGTGAATGCGCTGCTGTTCCGTCCCGAAGGCGTGCAGGTGGCCGTGGTGGCGGCGGACAACAAGGCAGTACTCAAGAAGGTGGCGCTCGGTAAGGATTTCGGTACGCAGATCGAAGTCGTCTCGGGCCTCGACGCCAACGAACAAGTCATTCTCAATCCCTCCGATTCGCTCATCTCCGGAACCGTGGTGCGGCCAGTCAAGCAACAAGAGGAAAAAAAGCCTGGTGGCTAGCTGTTGATATTAGATACGCATCGCGCCACGGGCACTCATCATGCGTGAGATCCGCGCCCTTTTCTATCAGGAGACTGGGATGCGGACCGAATCGATTCGTGAATACATCGGCGAAGCCTGGAAACGCGAGACTAGCCATGGCCAGTTCGCCGCCTTGGTCAGAAAGCAGTTGCTCGAAGCAGGGCAGGATCCGAAGGACGCGCAAGCCGAACAGGAAATCCTGCAAATGTGGCGGGCGCAATTGGAACGCTTGCCCAACTTGCTCGTGGATTTGCACCAAGCCGCGAAGAAGGCCGGAGTGTCGCAGGTCGCGAACCACGTGATCGAAGCCGCGGAGGCCTACCTACTCAAGGAACGCGATCTTCTTCCCGATTCCCACGGGATCATGGGGCTGATCGACGATATGTACGTGGCTCTGAGCCTGATCCTGAACGTGTCCGAAGGGCACCGCGCCAACACGGGCCTGCCCTTGCTCGGCGTGGATCTGCGCGAGTCCGTCGAGGTGGCCCGGGGATTGTTTCAGGGTGCGCGTCTCGCAAAATTGGACCAGCATATCCAAACCGTTATGGACGATGCCGGCGTGGCGTACTACGCGGTAGGTTGAGCAGTATTAGAAGAACCAGCGAATCTCCGCGAACAGCGCTTTGTTTTTCGCTAGGAGCTGGTAGGAGGTGTTGTCCGAACCGCTGGAATACTCGTAACCGCCTAACAGCTTGATGCTGTCGCTCCAGATGTAGCTTACTTTCGTGCGCAGGAAGTATCCGGCACGGTTGAGCAGCACGGAGCCGGCGAATTCGCCTTCGAGGGTTTCGTTCATCCACTTCTTGGCTATCCGGGCGCTCAAGCCGTGCTGGTTCTCGTCGTATTGGTTGTTGAGCACGGCGTTGTCGGCGGCCGCGTTGCGGACATCGGGATTGGCGATGGCATCCACCGGGTTGAAGTGAAAAACGTGGCGGTAGAAGTACTGCACGATGCCGCTTAGGTTGTTGGTGAAGTCATGCTCGAGCCCGAACACGCCGTAGAAGTGCGGGTTCTTGATGGACGGATTCGCACCGTCCGAATCCTCGGTGCGCGTGTAGGCGGCTTCCACCGCGTACCGGTTCGCCCCGCGCGTGGTGGCCGCATCGGCGCCTAGCACTTTGACGCGGTGATGCCGGAGATCGATGAACGTGTGCATGGCCGTCACTCGCGCCAGGGATATATCGGGCGTGAGATCGAAGCCGTCGTAGTAGGACGCGGACCAATCGATGTTGCCTCCGGAAACGTCGTACTTGATACCGAATTGGCGCGCGCTGCTTGGCTCGTCGTGGTTGAAGGTAACGTCAGGATTATTGGTGAAAGGATATTCATGGGATTGGAAGTCCGGCAACCACGCGGCGGTGACGCTCTGGCCTTGTCCCCAATTGAAGGAGTCCTTCGCGGCGAGCGACCCGAAGCGGTCTTCGTCGAATTCTGGTGACAGCAAAGTGAAGTCCCGCGGCGTGAGATTGTCCGATGGGTTCAAGCGGTCCGTGCGGCCCCAGGCCAATATCTGCTTGCCAACGCGGAAATCCCATTTGTCATGGCGAAAATCCAAATAGGCTTCGCGTACGCGATGGGTGCTGCGTTTATCGCCAAGGATGTCTTCCTTCCCAAGATAGCCCTCGGCGAATACCCCCATCCCTTTTCCGAGCTTGCGGTCGAGCTTCGCCCAAAGCTGGCCCACGCCCAGGTGGCTCTCGTCATCCGAGCGGCGGTTCGATGACCAATAGGCGCCGCGCGCGGAGCCCGTGACGCCCCAATCGCGCAATGTTGCCTTGATGCCGGAGCTGGCGGCAGCCCCCTCCGGAGGCGCCAGAGGAGGTTCGTCATCCTGCGCATTGCAAGTTGTGCCACCGAGCAGGGCGAGCGCAAGAGTGAGTGCGTAAGCGGGCTGTCTTAGCCTCACTCCTGCTCCATGTAGCGCGTGGTGAAGTATTCGTCCTTGACCCCCGTATTCGCCTTGGACGTGTCGATACGAATCTCGGTCTTGTGCTCGGTCTGGACGTTGTGCGTTTCGAGCAGGAAAGCCTGGTAGCGCTGCTTGGCGGGATCGGTGAGCTTATAGTTGGAAAACTTCGTTTGCTTTAGCAACTCGCCTGCTTCGTCGTAGAGCTCTCCCTTGAGAATCACGAAAGCCGCCTTGTCGATCCAGCCGATGCGCTTGGAGTAGCCGGTGTTGGATTTGACGGTGGGACTGGCGGGAATGGATTCGATCACATAGCAATCCTTGCCATCCACTTGCTCTTCCCTGAGGATCTTGTGACTCCATTCCTTGGGCTTGTGGCCGATCACGTCGCCGTAGGAGAAGTCCGTTCCCACGAAGCTGTCCTTCTTGTTGCTGGAAATCAGGCGGCGGACCTTCTTGGTGCTGGGCAGGTAGATCCAGATATCGTCGTCCTTTTCGGAGTGCTCGATCAAGAGCGAGACGGTGCCCTTGACGTCCGTGGGTTCGAGAAAACGCGTCATGCGCATGTTGTCGATGCCGTTGGCTTGAAGCTTCGAGGTGCCAAAGGTCTTGCGCACGCGCTGCTTGCCTTGCTTGTTGGTCAAGGTCATCGTGGTCTGCGAAATGGAGTCTTGGTACTTGTTGGAGAGAAAATTCTTCTCCATGATCTCCAGGGACGTTAGCGCGTACGCCGGTTGCGGCAGCGCCATGAATAATGCGGTCAAGCCCGCGATGGCGATGGCGGCGGGGGCCAGAGTGGGTTTTTTCACGTGGGAAGCTCCGTTGAAAATGAATTTTGGTCTGAATTTGTGCACCAGCGCGGGCATGACGGTCAATGCAGAGGTCACGCTGACAAGCATGGCGGTGCCGATCAAGATGGCGTTCCAGGTGTGCGGGTAGTAGCCACGCGAGAGCGCCTGCACGGCATAGCCGCCGGCCACCGCGGAGGCGACGAACAGGCAAGCCTTGCCAGCCGTGGTAAGCACCGTGTGGAAGGCCTGCGTTTCCTCCGTGCCCTTGCCTAATTCCTCGCGTAAGCGGAACAGCATGTAGATGGCGTAATCGGCGCCGATGCCGATGGCCAAGGCGGAGGTGAGTGCCACCGGTACGTTGAGATGCAAGCCCATGAGGCCCAGCAATCCCATGTTCACCAGCACCGAGAGCAGAAGCGGCGTGATCACCAGCGCACCCGCCACGGCGGAACGGAACACAAGCGAAGCGATCAAGAACACGACGCCGGCGATCTGCACCACGTTGAGGATCTTGTCCTTCACGATGACTTCGGTGATGGCCGCGGACTGCGCCACGCTGCCGCCGAGGTTGACCTTGATGTTGGGCGGGAACTCTTTCTTGACGAACTCCTTGGCCTTTTCCCACATGGCCAGCATATGAACGGTGCTGTCGCTGTGAGAGAAGACCACCATGTTGGCGAGGCGGTATTCGTAATCGACGTAGGTGTCGAAATCGCCGGGCTCTCCGGACATGGAATAGAGCAGCATGAACTCGGCGATGGTCGCCTGGCTATCCGGGATCTTGAAGAAAGCCGGATCGTTGTTGTTCATGGATTGGTTCATGCGTTTGATGAATTCCGCGAGCGACATGACCTTGCCGATATGGGGTTGCTGGCTGATGAAAGTCTGCAGCTTGTCCATGGCTTTCAATACCGCGGGGTCCTTGATGTCGTCGGGCTTTTCCCCCTCGATCAACACGTACACGTTGTTGGTGCCGGCCATGCGGTCGTTCAGCATGCGGTCTTGCACCAACAGCGGCAGGTCGCGGTCGAAGTATTTCTTCAGCGAACTTTCCACGCCTAGCCGGCTCATGCCGATGAGGGAGAGCACGATCACCACGCCTGCGATGATGAACAACCGGCTGCGGTTAGGTCCCGTGATGGTGCGGGCGTAGAAACCCGTGAGGCGGCCCCACACGCGCTCTTCGCTTTCCATGCGCGCTTCCTTCTTGCCGGGAGGAGGCAGGATGGCCCGTAGCGCCGGGATGAAGGTCATCTCGACGATCAGCACGCTCAGAATACCGAGGCCGGAGAAGATACCGAAAACCTGAATGGATATGATGTCGAAAATAGCCAGGGAGAAAAATCCGCAGGCGGCAACGATCCCCGCGGTCATCATGACGGGGCCGATTTTCGTGATCGATTCGACCACCGCCTCGCGGTTGGCGCGGATGTCGCGTTCGCTGGCATAAGCGCGCGGCTTCAACCAGAAGCGGATGAGGTGCCATCCACCCGAGTAAACGAAGTAGGAGGCGTAGGCCAATACCGCGGAGGAGACCACCAGCCCAGCGGTGAGCGCTCCGCCCTTGAGTCCGAGCAAGGATCCCAGCATACCGGTGATTCCAGCCTGCCATTGCTTGAAGTACAGCGTGGCGAAGATGGCGGCGAAGGAGAGCCACATCGCGATGCGTTCGGTCTTGCCCATGGCGCCCCAAAGCTCGTCAATGTCGATGTCGGGCTTGGGATTGATGCGCAAATACTCTTCGTAATAGCGTTTAAGCAACTGAACGGCATGGCCCGCGCCCACGGCCAGAATCAGAATCGGCGTGGACATGTTGAAAATATCCAGTGGTACGTTGGCGAGTCCCATGAAGCCCTTGCTCCATTCCACCGCCACCAGCGGCGTCAAGAGCGGAAGAATGAGACCTTGCCAGGTACGGAAGGCCTCGAAATGGATGAGGCCGATGATGACCAGCGCGGCCAATAGCAGCATCGGCGTGCGGCCCGCGAATTTCTCGAACATGGACAGGAATGGTGGGTAACCGCTCACCATGATGTCCACGCTATCGTCCCGCTCCGCGTCGACGATAGCGTTGATCTTGCTCGCCACGAAGGTGAACCCGCCCTTGACGTCCTTGCTATCGGTGGGTTTCCTGTCGCGTACTTCGGCGAGGATGACCGTCGTCTTCCAGTCCGTGGAGACAACGGAGTTCATGTAAGCGGTGTTACGTTGCAACGCGTCCTTCAGGGCGGCCATCTGCTCGGGCGTGACGGGCACGTCCGCCATCATCTGCTTGACCTCCATGCCATCCACGGTTCCCCGGATGTCCTTGGCGCGGCGCGCGGAGAGCGACAAGATGTTGGTCTTGACGATACGCGGGGTTTCGCGCAGCTTGTTGGTGATGCGCTGAACTTTTTCCAGCACGAAGGGCTGGAACACGTCGCCTTGCTTCGGCGTGATGCCGATCACCGCGACGTAACGCGAGCCGAATACCTCTTCCACCTTCAAGGTGGTGGCGATGAAAGGATGCGAACGCGGCACGATGTTGTTCGGATCGATGATCACGGTGAGGTTGCCGCCCTTCGAATTCATGAACCAGGTCATCGCCAGAATGACAACGATCACTATCCAGCGGAACTTTACGATGAAGTCAACGTAACTGCGTAGCATCTCCAATCTCCCTTGTAATCGCTATTCTTACTACCCGCGATAGCCATTGTGCGCAAAAAACAATCGACGATCCGTTCGCACTGCTGTTGCTCGTTTGTTCTTGAAATCTTCATTCCATAAAGCAAGCGCGCTCTGTCGTAACCGGTCAGCATGCTCATCAACATCTCGGCCGCGAACCGCGCGTCCGTCTTGCGAAGTTCCTTGCTCGCCATGCGGCGTTCCAAGAACTGCGCGAGGGCGTCCTGCGCCGCCTGCGGCCCCGTCTTGTAAATCAACCTTGCCAGGGACGGGAAGCGCGGCGCTTCCGCCACCAGGGCGCGGTAAACCCCAATTCCCTCGGGAGACAGCGTGCGGGCGCGGATGGCCTTGGCAAAGCGCAGGAGCGCTGTTCTGACGGAGACGTCGGGTTCGCCTAGCGACACCACGATGGTGCCGGCGATGTGCCGAATGACTTCCTCGAACAACTTTTCCTTGCTGCCGTAATGGTTGTAGACCGTCTGCTTGGCGACCTTGGCTTGCGCCGCGATATTGTCCATGCTCGCGTGAAATCCTTGCGCCATGAAAACCTTGACCGCGGCCGCCAGCAAGCATGCGCGTTTGTCCGTGCCGTTATCCGCCGCCTTGGGTGCGCGGCTGGATACGGCCGGTGCTTCGGTCGTGGCAACTCGCGGCACCTCGTACTTCCCCCCAAAAAGGCGCTAAGACTAGACCGTCCAGTCTAATTGGTCAATAGAGAATTCCGGCCCCCGGCCAAGACGATCAGAACTTGCCGAACTTCAGATAAGCCTCTTGCGGATCCATTCCGCGAAGGATGGCCGTGCGCACCCGGTTTTCGGTCAAGAGGGTTTCCTCCGTCTTGGCCACCACGGCATGCGCGATCTTGCCCGGAATGATGACGACGCCGTCGCGGTCGCCCAGCAAGTAATCTCCAGTGCATACAGTGACCCCGCCGATGGTGACCGGTTCGCCGAAACGGTCCGGCATCCAGCGGCCAACGATGTCCGCGGGCGTGTTCAAGTTGCAGAAGACGCGGAAGCCTTGTTTCAGAATGAGCTCCGTATCCCGGCAACGCCCGTCGACTACATAGCCCCGCACGCCCTTGTACTTAAGCGTTTCGGCGGAAAGTTCGCCCATGAGGGCCACGGCGTAAGTATTGGGCTGGCATACCAGCACCTTTCCCGGTGGTGCCTTGGATAACACTCCGGTCCAAGCCACCAAGGTCTCGTGGGGATCGCGCGTTTGGTCCATGTAGCCGCTGAAGGTGTAGATCTCCCCAGCGAGTTTCCGCGTGGGATCCAAGGGCCGGATTTTCGGAGGCAGCACGCACCTGTCGTAACCCATGGCGCGCAGCACATCGTGCACCGCGGAAGCATGGCAGTTCTCGAGGCGGGCGGCGAGATCGTCAGCTTGGCTGGTCATGGATGTGCTCCTTGAGGCGGGGGAAGTATTGTATGGGCGTGAGGCGAGAGGCGGAAGCGCTCAGTGTCCAGATGAAGATTGCAGTGCCTGCTTTTCGGTGGGCGTCAGCGATTGGCGGCGCATGCCGATTAGTTCGTTTAGCGCCAGGGCGCCAATCACCACGAGTCCGCCCGTCAAGGTGGCCAGCGCCGGGCGCTCGCCGGCGAAGAGCCAAGTGGCGAAGGTGCCGAACAAAGTCTCCAGGATGGAGAGCAACCCGATCTCGGCCGCCGCCAGGCGCGGTGTGGTATGGATCATCAACAAACAACCCAGTCCCAATTGCACCGAACCCATGATGGCGAGCAAAGCCAAATCCTTGGCGCCTACTTCAAAGGGCAGCGCCACTGGCAGCGTCACCAGCATGGAGATGATGCCGGAGGCAAGCAAAGTGACGGTCGTATCCGCGCTGGCGTGCATGCGGCGCAGCATGACGACATTGGCGGCGAAGGCAATGGGGATCAGCACCGCGATGAGATTGCCGAGCCACGCGCCGCCTCCCATCGAACCGGCAAACATGACCGCGATGCCGCTGAAAGCCACCAGCATGGCCACCCAAGTACGCGCGGGGAGAGATTCTTGCAGAAACAATTTGCCGGCCAGCGCCGCGAGGAAAGGCGCGATGCTGCATATCACCAAGGTGCTCGCCACCGTGGTTCTGCCCAGAGCCACCAAGAAGGAAACGTACATGGAAGCCCACAGCATGCCCGAGACCAGGCCCGCGCGGCCAATCTGAAAATTGACCGGCGCGCCCGTGCGCCGGCGTTTGTGGAGGAGATAGCCGCCGATGAAGATCATCATGAACAAGGAGCGCCAGAAGGTGATTTCCCAACTGTCCTTGACGGACATATGGCGCACCAGCGTGCCGGCGCTGGCCCAGCACACGGTCGCGCCAATCATCAAGAGAACGCCTTGGCGGTGTTGCGCGCGCGCGCTCACTACAAGGTGAAGATTTGCCGCGCCGCGCAACCGGACAGCGCGGCCTCGCCGAAGGGAAGCTCCTTGTCTATCTTCACTCGTTTTCCCCTAGCTCATAGACCCGAGCGCCTAGCTCCTGTCCTTAGTACGTCGCCCGGCCGCCGGACAAATCCAGCGCCGAACCCGTGGTGAAGGAACAATCTTCCGTGCACAGCCATGACACGGCGGCGGCGATTTCCTCCGTTAACCCAAAACGTCCGATGGGAATTTTTTGCAGCATGTAGTCGACGTGCTGCTGCGACACTTGGTCGAAGATGGGAGTCCTCACCGCCGCCGGTGTGACGCAGTTGACGGTGATGTTGTTCTTGGCGAGTTCCTTGGCCAGGGACTTGGTCAATCCAATCACGGCCGCCTTGGATGAACTGTAAGCGCTCGCCGTGGGATTGCCTTCCTTGCCCGCGATCGAGGCGATGTTCACGATGCGCCCGTACCCGTTGGCGATCATGTGCGAAGCTGTTGTGCGGCAGCAGTAGAAGGTGCCGTTCAAGTTGATGTCGTGCACGCGCAGCCATTCCTCCACCGGATACTCCCAAGTCATGGCATTCTTGCCCGCGACGCCGGCGGAATTCACCAATGCGTCCACCTTGCCGAGCGCCGCAACCGTGGCCTTGAAAGCCGCTTCCACTTGCTCGATCTTGGCGACGTCCACTTTCTGCGTGAGAGTCTTGGGAGCGCCCGTGAGTGTCTTCGCTGCATTGTTCATGGACTGCTCGTTCATATCCCATATAGCCACGGACGCACCCGAGCGCGCCAGCCGTTGCGCGATGGCGAGCCCAATTCCCGATGCGCCGCCGGTGACAATGGCGCACCTGCCTTTCATGTCCAGATTGTTCACTATGAATCTCCGTGATGTATCAAGGGCCGGATTCTACCGGTCGCGGCGAATCCCGGTACCTCAACCCTGGTTCGTGGGAACCAGCACTTCATTGAATTTCGCGAAGAACTGGTCCGCGATCTTCTTGGCCGCGCCACTCACCAGGCGCGAGCCGATCTGCGCGATCTTTCCGCCTACCGAGGCCTTGGCGTTGTAACTTAACTTGGTGCCCGTGGGATCTGAGCTGAGTGTCACCTGGCAACTGCCCTTCCCGAAACCCGCCACACCGCCCGTGCCCTCGAAATGCAAGGTGTAAGTGTCCGGTACGCTTACATCGGTGAGCGTGAGCTTGCCGCTGAATTTCGCTTTCACCGGGCCAATGGAGGCGACCATGGCCATCTTGTATTCGCTATCCGTGATCATCTCCACGGTCTCGCAACCGGGAATGCATTGCTTGAGGATCGCGGGGTCGTTCAGCGCTTCCCACACTTCTCGTTGCGGAAGGGCGATGATTTGCTCGCCAATCATTTCCATCGTTGTGTTGTCCTTGTAGTCGTGGCGGCACGATCCGGCGAGAGCGCGTGCGCCAAGTCCATCAAACTGCTTACATTATGAGCCGGCCGGAACTCGTCCACGTGGGGCAGCATGAGCCGCACGCCCTGCGCCAAGGGCTTGAAGCCATCGTAACGCAGCAGCGGGTTTAGCCATAGCAGTTTCCGGCAGGATTTGTGAAGGCGTTCCATGGCCTCTGACAGGACTTCCCCGCCATCGCGCTCCAACCCGTCGGTGATGATGAGCACCACGGCATTCTGCCCCAACACCCGGCGCGACCAGCGCTGGTTGAATTCGCGCAAACTCGTGCCGATGCGGGTCCCGCCCGACCAGTCGGCAACCAGGCATGACACGGCGCCCAAGGCCGCCTCCACGTCGCGATGGCGTAGCGCTCGCGTGACATTGGTCAGCCGGGTGCCGAACAAGAACACATGCACCCGGTCGCGGTCGTTGGTGATGGCGTGCAAAAAGTGCAGCAGCATCTCGGAGTAGCTATTCATGGAACCCGATATGTCGCACAACACCACCAGCGGCGGATGGCGCAAGCGCGGCGAGCGTTTCGCGAGCAGCAGCAGTTCGCCTTGTCCGCGCAGGCTTGCGCGCAAAGTGGCACGCAGATCCACTCGCGGGCCGCGAGGGTCGGGCCTGGAGCGCCGCGTTTTGATTTCTGGTATGGGCAAGCGCAAGCGCGCGAGCATGCGCTTGGCTTCGCGAATGTCTTGCGCGCTC
This sequence comes from Betaproteobacteria bacterium, assembly GCA_009693245.1. Lineage (NCBI taxonomy): Bacteria > Pseudomonadati > Pseudomonadota > Betaproteobacteria > Betaproteobacteria bacterium. The sequence continues at coordinate 27,159 of SHXO01000029.1, forward strand.
ATGGACTGAAAATCCATGGCCCGCAGTTGCTCCTCCCGGGAGGCGGTGAAGGTGGCATCGAGACTCTCGGTATCTTCCGGGCGTGGCGAATTTGTTCTCGGTGTAAATGCCTCGGCGACCCGCCGCGAGATCTCATCGCCTTCCGCGTTGCCGTTGTTGTCTCGGCCGCTGGCTTCGGTAACGAAGGGTTTTTGCTCCCAGAAATAGCGAAATGCCGCGTCGAACAATTCCAGTTGCGCGTGCCGGTCAGTCAATATGGATGCGAGCCCCCAGTAGAAGTCATCCCTTTCTTCCACCCCGACCAGTTCCGCCGCACGCAGCGCATCCAGAATTTGCCCCGAGCCGATGGGCAACCCGGCGCGCCGCAATCCGCGGGCGAAGTGGACGATGTTTGGGGCTAAGGTGCCGGCGGGCATGCGGCATTTCCTCCGGAGGGTTGCTGGGTCAGGAACTCAACAGCGCTTGGCCTTCCTTGCCCTTGATCCGCTCGATGTCGTCGCGATACTTGAGCAGCACACCCAAGGTTTCATCAACCACTTCGGGATTGATTTCAGTGACGTTTAGAACGGACAGCGCCTTGGCCCAATCGATGGTCTCGGCCACGCCGGGGGGTTTGAACAATTCCATTCCACGTAACTTTTGCACCAGGGCCACCACTTGGGCCGATAGGCTCGCGGCTAGGCCGGGCACTTTGCGAGAGACGATCTGTAGTTCCCGCTCGGCGCTGGGGTAATCCACCCAGTGATACAAGCAGCGGCGCTTCACCGCGTCGTGTATTTCGCGCGTTCGGTTGGAGGTGATGATCACCACGGGAGGTTCGCTGGCTTTCATGGTCCCAAGCTCGGGGATGGTGACCTGGTAATCCGAGAGCACTTCGAGCAGGTAGGCCTCGAAGGGTTCGTCGGCGCGGTCCAGCTCGTCGATGAGGAGCACGGGCGGTGCGCCCAGATCGCCTTCCAGTGCCTGCAGAATGGGCCGGCGAATGAGGAAGCGCTCGGAGAAGATATCTTGCGCGAGGCCTTCGCGGGAGCGTGCCCCTTCCACTTCCGCGAGGCGGATCTCGATCATCTGCCGGGAGTAGTTCCACTCGTACACCGCGGAGGCGATGTCCAGCCCTTCGTAGCATTGCAGCCGAACTAATTTGCGGCCCATGGTGCTGGCGAGGACCTTCGCGATTTCCGTCTTGCCCACGCCCGGCTCGCCTTCGAGAAAAAGTGGCCGGCCCATGCGTAGCGCAAGATATACCGACGTCGCAAGGCTGCGCTCGGCGATATAGTCGCCGCGATTGAGAAGTTCCAGGGTGTCGCCGACGGAAGCGGGGAGGGGCATGGTTACAAGCGAAACGGGCCTCATCGCGAGGCCCGTTAGCGTGGGAGTGATGGGCTACCGGCCGGAGATTGCTTCAGCGACGGCGCGCTTGGCCATCACCGTAACCAGGTGCGCACGATATTCCGCCGAGGCATGCATGTCGGAACTCAAATCGTCCGCGGCAACGACGACGCTGGCCACGGACTCGGGGGCGAACTTCGCCGCCAACGCTTTTTCCATGGCGGGCACCCGGAACACGCATGGCCCCGCACCGGTCACCGCGACGCGAATTCCAGAGGAGGTCTCGCTCACGAACACACCCACCATGGCGTAGCGCGAAGCTGGGTTGGGGAACTTCACGTAACCGGCTCGATTAGGCGCGGGGAACGAAACGGACGTGATGATCTCGCCCGTTTCGAGCGCGGTGCCATACATGCCGGTGAAGAAACTGTCGCCGTTTATCTTGCGCTTGTTGGTGTGGACGGTGGCGCCCAATCCGAGTACCGCTGCGGGGTAGTCGGCGGCTGGGTCGTTGGTGGCAAGCGATCCGCCGAGGGTTCCCATGTTGCGGATCATGCGATCCCCGATGCCGCCCGCCAGTTTGGAGAGTGCTGGAATGGATTTGCTCACTTCGGCCGATCTCGCCACTTCCGCGTGCCGGGTCATGGCGCCGATGACGAGCGCACTGCCTTCGGTTTTGATTCCCGCTAAGTCCGCGATGCCAGCCAAGTCCACCAATTCGCTGGGAGAAGCCAAGCGCAGTTTCATGGCCGCGAGCAAGGTCTGTCCGCCGGCAAGCAGCTTGGCTTCAGGGTTTGCGCTAAGTTTGGCGGCGGCGTCCGTGATACCCGCGGCTTTGGAATAGTTGAATGCATACATGATGGCTATCCTTTCATGGCGGTGGCGCCAGCGCGCACGGCCTTCACGATGTTGTGATAGCCCGTGCACCGGCAGATGTTGCCGTCGAGTTCGGCGCGTACTTGCTCTTCGGTGAGATTGGCGTGCCTGCGCGCCAGATCGATGGCGCTCATCACCATGCCCGGCGTGCAGAATCCGCATTGCAATCCATGATGATCGCGGAAAGCCGCTTGCATGGGATGCAGTGTGCCGTCACTGGGCGTTACCCCTTCGATGGTGACCACTTGGGCCCCATTGGCTTGAACGGCGAGCATGTTGCAGCACTTGACCGCATTGCCATTCACGTGGATGGTGCAGGCGCCGCATTGGGCGGTGTCGCATCCCACGTGGGTGCCGGTGAGTTTCAATTTGTCCCGGATGAAATCCACCAGCAACGTGCGCGCCTCCACATCCGCGCTTACCGGCTTCCCGTTTACCGTCATCGACAGCTTGACTTGCATAGGACCTCCTAATCCTTGAATGCTTCCACGGCGATCATGATTTTGATGTCGTCGCCAATCCCGGGTAGTGCGCGCGTCATGCCGAACTCCGAGCGTTTGATCTGAGTGCTCACGTTAGCCCCGCACATGGGTTTCTTGTTGATGGGGTTTGGCCCGCACTTGAATCCGGCGATGGCAAGGTTAACAGGCTTGCTTACTCCCAAGAGCGTCAGCGTACCCTCTGCGGCCACGGGCTTGTCGCCCAGGAAAAGAACCCTGTCCGACCGGTAGGTAATGGCGGGAAATTGCTCGGTATTGAAATAGGCATCGGACTTCATCTGCTCATCCCACTTGTCGATGCCCATGTCGATGGTGTTCGCGTCGATGACGATCTCGATGGAGCCTGACTTGGTGGCGTTGTCGAGCGTCACCTTGCCCGTGGTCTTGTTGAAGCGCCCCCGTTGCAGGGAGAAATCGTAGTGCGATACTTCGAACACTGGGAAGGTGTGGCGGGGGTCGAGGGTATAGGTGTCGGCGGCCGCCGCGGGAATGACGACGGAAAGGCCCAGCAAGAATCCGCATGGCAAGTGGTTCAAAATCTCCTCCGTTAACAGAAAGCGTCCAAAACGCGATTGTGAGGCATTTTGGCCATAAGATGAAATCCGCCGTGTAAAAGGGGCGATGATTGGCGATGGACGGTTGCCGCGTTCAGGAATAGATTGGTGAGCCGCTGAAGTGGGTGGACTGCCGGTGTTGCGATGCAACGTGAGCCACGCCGGTATATGGGACTGCTCATTCCTGGCTGGAGGTGTCATTAACAGACCGGCGGACGCCGGCATCACAAAGTGATGAGACCATGATGAAATTCCATAATGCCAGCCGTCTACTGGCCGGTGCCGCTACGGCAGTGGGTTTTGCACTCGCGCCGGTGGCTTCCCAAGCCGCCAACGTGAATACTCTGATGATGAAAGCGCTGGGCACCACGGACAATCCCGGGCCGGTGGTGGCGGAAGCCTTCAAGCGTGCGGCCATCGATCTAACGCCGGAACAGCGCGCACTGGCGCTGAAGTGCTGGAAGGCATCTGTCTGCGAGACGGGCCGCGGCACGCTCACCATTGCCTACGCCGATGGCTTTGGCGAGAACGTGTGGCGCCAGGTCACCAAGATGGAGTTCATCGTCCAGGCGCTGACCTATCCCGACGTCAAGAAGATCATCTACACCTCGGCCGCAGGCGATGCCGCCAAGGCGGTGTCGGACTTGCGCGCCTACATCGCGCAAAAGGTAGACGTCATCGTGATATTCGCCGATGCGGGTGCGGCGTTGCTGCCGACGGTGAAGGAAGCCACCGCCGCGGGAATAATAGTGGTCACGCACAACGGTACGGATGTGGGCGGCAAGGTTGGTAAGGATTACTTGTCCGTTGTCGCCGAGAATATCTGCAACTTGGGCGCTGGGTTCATCAAGATCGTGGCCGAGAACTCGAAGAAGAATCCGACGAGTGTCGTCGAACTGGGCGGCACGCCGGGTAACCCGCTGAGTGCCACTTGGCAGAAGTGTTCGGATGCCGAAATCGCCAAGCACCCGCACTTGAAATTGCTCGGTAAGGCCGACACGAATTGGACGCAAGAAGGAACCTTCGAGGCGATGTCGAGCTTCCTCTCCCGGCACGGGAGCGTGGATTCCGTGGTCTACGAATACGCCGACGGTTTCCGTGGCGGGCTGCGCGCCTACCAAGCTGCCAACAAGAAGCCCAAGGTCATCGTCGCCTTGCGCACCGACGAGCAGGGTCTGTTCTGCGACTGGGAAAAAGCCAACGAGCCTGACTTCAAGATCTTCTTTTCCTCGGGCCAGAATTATCAGTCGCGCATCGCTCTCACGGCGGCCATGATGAAGAAGGCGGGCCAAGAGGTTGCGCCCAACATCGATGTGCCCTTCCGCATGAAGCAAGTGGTCAAGGGCATGTGCAATCCCGCCCTGCCGCTGGACGCGTCGGTTTCGACTTTGCTCGATAACGACATGCTCAAGGTGATGTTCACCAAGTAACCACGCACCAAATCCGGACGCGAGCGCGCGTCCGCGAGCGGTTTTCATTTGTTTCCCCACTGGGTAGCAACCACGAATTGCCGGGCTTCAGCCTGATGGCGTCCCCGTCCCTCCAACTCTCCGGCATCACCAAACGCTACCCCGGTGTGCTGGCGCTCGATCGCGTGGATTTAGAGTGCCGGCCGGGGGAGATCCACGCCGTCGTGGGAGAGAACGGCTCAGGCAAGAGCACTTTGCTAGGGATCGCCAGCGGCGCCATCGTGCCCGGGGAGGGCGAAATCACCATCATGGGTACGAAGCTGGCAACCGCCGACCCGTTGCTGGCACGGCGCCTAGGGTTGGCAGCCGTGTACCAGGACGATTCGCTGGTGCGCGAACTGAGTGTCGCGGAAAATCTCTTGCTGGGCGCCGGTGAAAGCGCGGTAGCCTTGCCTGGCGCCAATGAATGGGCGGCGCGGCTGCTGGCGCCTTACGAGTTCGGCATTTCTCCGCGCACGCTGGTGGGTGATCTCGCTCCCGCCCTGCGGCAATTCCTGGAGATCGTCAAGGCCCTGGCGAACAACCCGAAGGT